>JAYWAV010000154.1:0-5390 GCA_043782015.1 Rhodoferax sp.
GCGGGCGCAGCACGATTTCGATATTGCGCAGTGAAAACTCGTCTTTACCCACGACTTCAAACAGCGCCTCGGCGGAGTTGAAGCCCAGTTGCGAGGCGAGGTCTTCCAACTTGACGGCCGTTTTTCCCTCGCGCTGCAGCAGTTTTTCAACCGCCTCGCGGCCCTTGGCAACCGTCTCGCCCATAGCCAGCGCGTTGAACCAAGCGCGCACCTTGGCGCGCGCGCGGTGACTGACCAGAAAGCCCAGTTCGGGGTTCAACCAGTCGCGCGACGGGCCGCCCTCTTTGACAGTCGTTACTTCGACGGTCTGGCCGTTTTTTAGCGGCGTATTCAAAGGCACCATCGCCCCATCGATGCGCGCGCCACGGCAGCGGTGGCCCAGGCTGGTGTGCACGCTGTAGGCGAAGTCCACTGCGGTCGCACCCTGTGGCAGCTCCACAATGGCTGCATCCGGTGTCAGCACGTAGATGCGGTCGTCAAACACTGCTGCGCCCTGCGCTTCTCCCGAAAGGTCGCGCTCCCAGGCCAGCAACTGACGCAGCACCGCGATCTTGGCGTCGTATTCGCTAGATGCGGTCACACCGCCCGAATAGCCTTTCGCCCCAGCCTCCTTGTAAGCCCAGTGCGCGGCAACACCCAACTCCGCGTGGTCGTGCATGGCCTGCGTGCGCACCTGGACCTCAATCGGCAAACCCGCCGCATCGCGTACGACGGTGTGCAGCGACTGATAACCGTTGGCCTTGGGTCGGGCGATGTAGTCGTCAAATTCTTCGGTCACCGGTGAATATTGGCTGTGCACCCAGCTTAACGCGGCGTAACACTCGGGCACCGTCGCCACCACAATGCGCAGCGCGCGAATGTCGTAAACCTGGTCAAAGCCCAGCGACTTGCCGCGCATCTTTTTGACGATGCTGTAGATGTGTTTGGGGCGGCCCTGCACTGTCGCCTGAATGCTCTGGCGCGCCAACTCTGTTTCCAGCTGCTGGCGCAGTTGCTCCACCGCAGCTTCGCGCTGGGCACGCTTTTCGTCCAGCAGCTTGGCGACCTGCCTGTAAGTCTCTGGCTCCAGAAAGCGGAAAGACAGGTCCTCCATCTCCCATTTAATTTCCCAGATACCCAGGCGGTTTGCCAGCGGCGCAAACACCTGCAACGCCTCCGCCGCCAAACCAGGTGGCACCGGCAACTTGCTGGCCGCAAAGTGGCGCAGCGTTTGTAAACGTGAGGCCAGTCGCAGCATGACCACCCGCAAGTCGCGCGAAAACGCCAGCAGCATCTTGCGCACGCTCTCAGTCTGCGCCGCAGCGGTCTGGGCCATCGGTGCGGGCAGCGCGGAGTGGCTGGCGGAGTTGTGCGCCAGTCGTGCCATGCGCTGCACGCGCACCAGTTTGGTGGTCTCCATGGCGAGGTCGGCAAAGTTGTCGCCAAACGCCTTGGCAATCACCTCATGCGGTTTGTTCAGGTGGTCGCAGGCATAAACCAGATAACTGGCCGCTTGCATGGCTTCGGAGCCGCCAATCTGGCGCAGGATGCTGGCCACGGCATCGGCGTGCTGCAATACGTTCTCACCCGTATCCAGCGACGCATGTGCCAGCAAGGGTTCGGCAAACGCGCGGGCACGTGCCAGCGCATCGACCTGCTCGGGCAGGGTCTGCGCGGTAACAGCGATAACTTGGGGAGGCAGATGGCCCGGCAACTCGGCCGACAGGCTTTTCATAGCGAAAGCATAACCCGCAGCTCTGTCACCCCAACAGGAACGCGGTAACGGTTTCTACTTGGTCTTGCGCAATCAGCGTGGGCGCATGGCCGACACCGGCAAATTCAACCAGTTTGGCCTTGGGTCCCCGCTGGGTCATCTGCAACGCAGTTTCTTTGGAAAGCAGATCTGAGTCAGCACCACGCAACAGCAGCGTCTCCGCGGACACAGTGTCATACACCTGCCACACCAGCGCCTCGCCCTGTGCCGCGACCTCCTGTGTCAGCGTGCGGAACGGCACTGCGATATTCGGGTCGTAATGCAACGTGACGCCGTCTTGTCCGTCCGACAGTGGCTTGACCATATGGCGCGAGAGCTCGAGCCACTGCTCTGGCGTATGGGGGCCAAAACTGATGGAAATGGCCCACATCGCGTCCGCCGCCTGCTGCGTGGACGCAAACTGCATGGATTTGCCCAGATACGCGCCAATCCGGACGATGGATTCCCATTGGATGGTTGGCCCCACGTCGTTCAACACCAGCTTGCGCACCTTGGCGCCCACAGCCGCTGCGTGGGCACACACGGCCAAGCCAATCAGTCCGCCCATGCTGGTGCCGACCCAATCCAGTGTTTGGGGTTTGAGCTGCGCCAGCATGGCGAGCATGTCCCCCGCGTAGACAGGCAACTGGTAACCGGCAGGGTCTTTGAGCCAGTCGCTTTGGCCGCGCCCCACCACGTCAGGACACACCACGCTGATAGCACCACCGGCGTGAGCCACCAGTGCCTGCGCCAAAACATCGAAGTCCCGCCCCTGGCGCGACAGGCCGTGCGCGCAAATGACCGTGTGTTCAGCAGTAGCGTCGCCCCACTGCCAGTAGGCCATGCGGTGGCCGCCGTTGGCATCCGGGCACGCTACATAATTCAGGGTTGGGTCAGCCATGGTGAAATACCCGCATTGATAATGACCACATCCTAATTCATCACCCTTCCACTTTTTTGAAAGCACCACCATGTTGAAAGGTAAATCCGCGCTGGTTACTGGCTCCACCAGCGGCATCGGACTGGGTATTGCCAAGGCGCTCGCTGCGCAGGGCGCGAACATCGTGCTAAATGGATTCGGCGATGTCGAAGGCCCCAAGGCTGAAGTGGCCGCTTTCGGTGTGCAGGTGAGCTACCACGGCGCCGACATGAGCAAGCCCGCCGAGATTGAAGACATGATCAACCACGCCCACAAGACATTTGGCGGATTGGACATTCTGGTCAACAACGCAGGCATCCAGCATGTAGCACGTGTGGAGAACTTCCCCGTGGAACGCTGGGATGCGGTTATTGCGATCAATTTGAGCAGCGCCTTCCACGCGACGCGTCTGGCCCTACCCAAGATGCTGGCCAACAACTGGGGCCGCATCATCAATGTCGCATCCGTCCACGGACTGGTGGGCTCGGCAGAAAAGTCGGCCTATGTGGCCGCCAAACACGGCATCGTCGGTTTGACCAAGGTGGTCGCGCTGGAAAACGCTCCTACCGGCGTCACCTGCAACGCGATCTGCCCCGGCTGGGTGTTAACTCCGCTGGTGCAAAAACAAGTAGACGCGAAGGCTGTCGCCCACGGCATCACCAACGAAGCGGCCACCAAAGAACTGTTGGGTGAGAAAGAGCCCTCAATGCAATTCACCACGCCCGAAGAGCTGGGTGCGCTGGCAGTATTTTTCTGCTCGCCCGCTGGCAACAACGTGCGCGGTGTGGCCTGGAATATGGACGGCGGCTGGGCTGCCCAATAAAAGAATCAACCAGAACAACCAGAAGGACTCCCCATGGGTGCGCAATGGAAAGCAAAAGGCAAGGAACTGGCGGCGAACGCCAGAGGTAAATTGTTTGGCCGTCTGGCCAAGGACATCATGGTCGCGGCCCGCGGTGGCGCTGACCCAGCGGGCAACTCGAAGCTGCGACTGGTGCTGGAACAAGCCCGCAAGGTCTCCATGCCCAAGGACACGCTGGAGCGCGCGATCAAAAAGGGCGCTGGCATTGGTAGCGAAGCGGTTCACTTTGAACACGTGATATACGAGGGCTTTGCGCCACACCAGATCGCGGTGATGGTCGAGTGCCTGACAGATAACGTGAACCGCACCGCACCCGAAATGCGCGTGCTGTTCCGCAAGGGTCAGCTCGGTACGTCGGGCTCCGTGTCCTGGGACTTCAACCACGTCGGCATGATTGAGGCCGAACCGGCTGCAGCAGGTGCGGACCCCGAAGTCGCCGCCATTGAAGCTGGTGCACAGGACTTTGAGCCCGGTGAAGAAGAAGGCACTACGATGTTCTGGACCGACCCGACTGACCTGGATTTGGTGAGCCGCGCGTTACCTTTGCATGGCTTTACAGTTCTGTCTGCAAAGCTCGGCTATAAACCCAAGAACCCGGTGGACCCGGCCACCTTGAGTGCCGAGAAATTGGAGGAGGTCGAAGCCTTTTTGGCGGCGATTGATGGAAATGATGATGTTCAAAACGTTTATGTAGGACTGGCTGGTTAAACCTTATGCAAATGAAAAAATTCACTCTGAGCTGCCTGACACTGGCCTGCGTGGCGACCACTGCGTTCGCTGAAGAAGGCATGTGGACCCCATCACAACTGCCGCAAATTGCGAAGCAGCTCAAGGCCACGGGCCTGGCGATTGACCCTGCCAAATTGAAGACTCTGACCGAATTCCCCATGGCTGCTGTCGTCAGCTTGGGTGGATGCACCGCTTCGTTCGTGTCGCCTCAGGGCCTGGTGGTTACCAACCACCACTGTGCCTATGGCAGCATCCAGTACAACTCGCGCCCCGAGCGCGACCTGATCAAAAACGGCTTCCTGGCAGCCACCCTGGCCGACGAATTGCCTGCTGCGCCCGGTAGCCGCGTAATGGTGACCGTGGATGTGAGCGATGTGACCAACAAGGTCTTGAACACCAAGACTGCAACACTGCGCGGTAAGGCGCGTGTGGACGCCATCGAAGTGAATGAAAAATCCCTGGTCGCGGAATGCGAGAAGGATACCGGTCACCGCTGCAATGTTGCAACGTTCTTTGGTGGCGTGCAGTACCAGTTGATCAAGCAACTCGAAATCCGTGACGTGCGCCTGGTACACGCGCCTGCGTCCGGTGTCGGCAAGTTCGGTGGTGACACCGACAACTGGATGTGGCCGCGCCACACCGGCGACTACAGTTTCTACCGCGCCTATGTGGGCGCGGATGGCAAGCCCGCTGATTTCAGCAAGGATAACAAGCCCTATGAGCCCAAGTTCCACCTGAAGCTGGCTACCTCGCCGCTGAAAGAGAATGATTTCGTGATGGTGACCGGCTACCCTGGCCGTACCAACCGCTACAACCTGCCGATGGAAGTTGATTTCAGCTACAGCTGGCAGCACCCCACCTTGATCAAGGCTTTTGAGAAGCGCTTGGCGCTGATCGCCGCCGAGACCGAAGGCCGCAAGGACGCCGAGCTGAAGTACGCCAACATGGTGGCGGGCCTCAACAACACCATGAAGAACTACACCGGCCAGCAGGAAAGCTACGACGGCAGCGACATCCTGGCGCGCAAGCAGGCGTCTTACACACAGCTGAAGGCTTGGGTTCAAGGTGATGCCAAACGCGCAGCCGAGTACGCCCCCGATTTGGCGGCTGTCGAGACCCTGTTGGCACAGCGCCAGGCCACGACCCGC
>JAYWAV010000155.1:0-5355 GCA_043782015.1 Rhodoferax sp.
TACTTCCATCGGGATACCAGACGGGCGGCACCAGCATACGGTCGCGGTATTGCTCGATCGGGTCGTGCGGCGCTACCCATCCGGCAAATACCGCCAGAAAAAGCATCAGCAGAAATACGGCAAGCGCGACGACCGTGCCTTTGCTCGCCGTAAATGTCTGCCAGAACTCCCGCAGGGGGCCGGGCGGTTGGATGGCTGTTTCAATGGTTGTGTCTGTCATGGCTCAGCGCTCCACCCGAATGCGGGGGTTGACCCAGCCGTACAGCAGGTCGACGATCAAATTCACGAACACAAAGATGCTGGCCGACACCAGGATGCCGGTTTGCACAACCGGGTAATCGCGTCGCGCGATGGAGTCGATCAGCCACTTGCCAATGCCGGGCCAGGAAAAAATGGTTTCGGTCAGTACCGCGCCGGCCAGCAGGCTGCCCACCTGCAAACCGATCACAGTGATCACCGGGATCAGCGCATTGCGCAGCGCGTGCACCACGATCACCCGCAACGGTGCCAGCCCTTTGGCCCGCGCGGTACGGATGTAGTCTTCACGCAGCACCTCCAGCATTGAGGAGCGCGTCATCCGCGCAATTACCGCCATCGGTACCGTGCCCAGCACAATCACCGGAAGAATCAAGTGACGGAGTGCCGACAGGAAAGCGCCTTCCTCGCCACTGAGCAAGCTATCAATCAATAGCAAACCTGTTCGCTGCGGAATGTCGTACTCGATGGCGATGCGGCCGGACACGGGCGTCCAACCCAAATCTACCGAGAAGAACATGATCATGATCAGGCCCCACCAGAAGATGGGCATCGAGTAGCCTGTCATCGCGACACCCATCACGCTGTGGTCCACCGCGGACCCACGCTTGAGGCCGGCAATCATGCCAGCGGGCATGCCCACCAGCATCGCCAATAACAACGCGACGAGTGTCAGCTCTACAGTCGCGGGGAACAACACGAGGAACTCTTTCAGCACGGGCTCACGTGTCACCAGGGAGGTCCCCAGATCGCCTTGCACCAGCCCGCTGATGTACTTGAAGTACTGTTGGTAGAGCGGCTGGTCCAGCCCCATCTGGTGCATCAATGCCGCATGCATTTCTGGATCCAGGCGCCGCTCGCCGACCATCACTTCAATCGGGTCACCCGGCACCAGGCGAATCAGCGTGAACGCAACCAGCGTGATGCCTACAAAGGTAGGGATCACGGTGAGCAGTTTCCGCAGGATGAAGGAAAGCATGGATAGGCGCTTGGGACTCGTTGGCGGATGCTAAACCATGAACGTGCCTGCGGCCGTGTAGTGGTGTCTGGCGGCTTGGCACAGGAAGGGATTGCCGTATAAGTTTTTGTTATGCGAATGCACGCACAGCCGCGTTTTCGGGAGCTATGCTGCGCGCCATGGACCGACGAACATTCACCCAATGGGCCGCAGCAGCAGGTTTGATGGCCAGCAACGCGTCTGCCAGCGCCGTCACGGGGTCCGTCCGACCACGGCTGCGCAAACCACCACGGCTGCGTGAAGGTACCTGCATTGGCGTGGTGGCGCCTGGCGGCCTGATGGAGGCTGATGCCCTCGAGAAATGCGTACGCAAAGTCGAGGCCTTAGGTTTCAAAGTGCGGTTAGGTGACAACGTGCTGGCGCGCCATGGACATAAGGCAGGCACGGTGGAACAGCGGGCTGCCGATCTGAATGCGATGTTTGCAGACGACAGCGTGGACGCGATTTGGACTACACGCGGAGGCTACGGCTCTTCGGCCCTGTTGCCGTATCTGGACTACGCGTTGATTCGGCGCAAGCCCAAGATTTTGATTGGCTACAGCGACATCACGGCGCTGCATCTTGGCATTTATCAGCATACCGGACTGGTAACGTTTCATGGGCCGGTGCTGTGGTCCAGCTTCAGTGACTACTCGCTGGAGCACATCCGCAAAATTCTGATGGAACCCGCGCCACACTACATGATGGCGCTATCTCCCGACAACCTCGCCAAGGGCGCCAGCAACCCGGCCTACATTCCGCGTACCCTGCATGCAGGTGTTGCCGAAGGACCGTTACTGGGCGGAAACCTGAGCGTGTTGTGCAACCTGCTGGGCACGCGCCACATGCCCGCTCTACAGAGGCATTTGTTATTTCTGGAAGAGATCACTGAAACGCCCAAGAAGATTGACCGCATGCTGACGCAACTGCGTCTGACGCCGGGCTATGACAGCCTGACGGGCGTGGTCTGTGGGGTGTTCGACGAATGCATTCCGACCGACACCGATCCCTCGCAAACACTCAACGAGGTGCTGGACGAAAACTTCGCTGCGTTCAGTAAACCGGTGGTGTACGGCTACTCGTTCGGCCATATTAGCCGCCAATACACGCTCCCTCTAGGCGTCCGTGCCCGGCTGGATACCGCGGCCCAGACACTGACACTGCTGGAGCCAGCCGTCACCTGACGATCTGGCTTCGCACCGTGGGGTTACTTGAAAAAGTAGGAGAGGTTGAGGCCCACGGTCAACGGTGTCAGGTACACCAGGCGCGCACCAAGATCACTGCGTTGACCCGTCCCCGTGTTGTTGGAAACCACGGCTTTTTTATCGGTCAGGTTATTAATCCACACCGATGCATCCCAATTGTCTTTGCTCAATCCCACCGTTGCGTTGTAGACGGTGTAAGAGGGATAGAGGCGGCCCGTGTTGTCACTCCACTGGATTTTGTCAACATAGCGTCCACGCAATGACGCAGAGAGCGCCACGCCATTGTCAAATACCGTGGAATAGCGGACGCCCAAGTTGTGCTTCCACTTGGGCGCACCCCACAGCGCAGTACCGGCGTCGATCATCACATCATCGCTACTGGCTGCGTTGGCATATAACTGAATGTTTTTGGCGTCGGTGAATTCGGCGGACGTGGTAGCCCCGTTGTACGTGAGCTGCCAGCTTTCGTTCAACCGCAACCGGGCCGCGAGCTCTAGACCGCGTGAGCGTGCATCGGGACCGTTTGCAATACCATTGATGGGGAAAAAATCATCGATCGTCTGCGTGTAACCAATCTGCGGGTTTTTCCAGTCAATTTGGTAAACATTGGCTTGTAGATAGAGCGCGCGGTCAAACGTATAGCCCTTGAAGCCCAGCTCCGTATTGTTGGTGGAGTCCGGCAAGTACGCCCGCACATCCTGATTCACCACATTGGTTTTGTAATCGCGATAGCCATTGGCTCCGCCTCGACGATAGCCTTGAGAGTACGTGGCATAGCCAAGCAAATCATCGGTGAACTGGTATGCCGCGTTCAGCTTGTAATAGGCTTTTCCAGATTGCGTTTCGGTCGCACGCGTTTCGCGGCTTGTCGACCCGGTGTAATCGCGAATGCTGGAAGCGCCATCATCCTGGTAGCTGAAGACACGCGCGCCGGCGGTCAAGGTCCAGCGCTCGGTCGGCTTGTAGCTGATTTCGCCAAAAACGGCAGTCTCCGAGTAATCGCTAGCCAGGTTTTCCCGATACCCTTCGTTAGGCTGACGCTCTGCGGCGCTAACCGGAATACCTGCGGCATCCAGGCCGGGCACTATTTCACTGAAACGCAAGCTTCGCTGTGTTTTTGTGTAATAGAGGCCGCCGATCCAGCTCCATGGGCCGTCTGTTTGCGATGTCAATCGGGTTTCGTGGGCAACGCCTTCATAGTTGTTGTTGAAGTCAATCAGCGCCGTCTTTCCGTTGAAGGCCGGGTTGTTGATATCCAGTGACGGATCCCAAAAACTATAGAACGACTGCCCAGCGCCCGTGTAGTCGCCCTGTCCCTTGCGGCGATCCTGGTATTTCGAGGTAGACGAATGCAGTTTGGCAAAGCCCAAATTCCAGTCCACGTCAAAACTGTTCATGCTGAAGTTGCGGTTTGCAAATTCTTCGTTCGGTGAAATGATGGTGTGGTCATTGCTGACTTCCCGCGTATAGAAAGCATCGGTCGCTGAAGCGTCCTGTGACAAAGGAAGGATTTGGGTTCCCGTCGTACCGTGTGCAAGTTGTGTCTGTTGGGTATGGGAAATACCAATCTCCAGGTCCTTGGACAGTTTCCATCGCAGAGCCACACGGCTACTGTCCACTTTCTGCCAGTCGTCGTCCTCGTAAATATTTGCGGTAGCGTCTGGTGTTCCGATCCACTTCGGATTTGCCTGCCAGGGCCGCGCGACGATCCGGTCTGTGAAACCCTTTTCATCCAGGCGGGAAACCGACGCACGCAACGCCAACGTGTCGCTCAGGGGAAGGTTGATTACGGCGTCTGTGTCATTGCTCAGACCACCGTTTTTAGTCTGGTAGATGCTGGTGTTGACGGCTCCCTCGGTCGCACCAAATTTGGGCTGGTTGGTGATGTAGCGAACGGTGCCTCCGAGGGCGCCTGCTCCATAGAGCGTGCCTTGCGGACCGATCAGGGTTTCAACCCGCGCAATATCCTTGATGCGATACCCAATGTTGGGCAGGGGGGTGTCGTCTATGTAGTACGACAACGTTGATCGAACAAATTGTTCGATGTTGTTGGCGTTGGCGTTGCCGGTATTGAGGCCTCGCACGGTTGTAGTATCCGCAAAGCGCGCACTGTTCGCGGGGGCATTGATAGCCTCACTTTCTGCGATCAGCTTCTTGATATCGGTAATATTGTTTTCGCGCAAAGCCTCCTCCGTCAGTACGGAGACGTTGTAGGGAACTTTGTAGGCCGGTTGCGCCCGCTTGGACGAAGTCACAACAACCTGTTCCAGTTTGGTCGACTCTTTCTTTGCCGTCTGGCGACTGGCGATGTTGCTGGTATTGTCTGTCGCCACTGTCTCCGGCACAGTTTGTGCCGAGGCTGCCGTTGTGACGCCAAAAGAAAGAAAAGCCAACGCGATCGCGCTGGCCACAGGGGTATGTTTCAGGTTCATGGTGGTTTCCGATTGAAATGAAGGTGCGTCGCCTTGGCGTCACCCAGACTCGGTCCCAGCGGGCCGGTTCATCTCAGTTACCAGTACATAGCGTGTCGCTGTGTAGATGTCGACCGCTCCATGCTATGCCAAGCAACTCCGCGTGAACAGCGTAGTTCTCCCGATGTTGGCGTCACATTATTGGTTGAATATATGAGATTCGGTTATACCCAAAACCGGAGCCTCACATACCAAGTCCATCAGTCTTTGCGAACGTCTGGCAATTCAATCTTGACCTCCAACACTTCAAGGTTGTCCTGGCGTTCCAGGTTGACCTTGATGTCGGCCGGGTTGATCTTGATGTATTTGCTAATGACAGCAATCAGCTCCCGCTGCAAAGCAGGCAAATAGTCGGGCTCGGCCGCATTGCGGCCGCTGCGCTCGTGCGCCAGGATGATTTGCAGCCGTTCTTTGGCCACACTGGCGG
>JAYWAV010000156.1:0-5348 GCA_043782015.1 Rhodoferax sp.
GGCGAACCTTTTATTCAGTACTAACTTGAGGGGCAGTTTGCGGTTTCGTACATTGAAAGTCCCCAAACCGTCCTAAAAGTTCTGAATTCAGCGGCTTAAAATGGGCCGCAGACGAGCGATCGCCAGATCAACCGGTTTTGTGTCAGTGCCTACTTACCTACGGATGCCTCTAATTTTGTGAATCGGATCGAAACTCCCGTAGCGGTGTTGGCAGACAGTACCTTTGGTGCTTTCGCTTTGCAGCAACATGAGCGCCGCCTGTTGCGTGATGGGCAACCGGTACTCGTGGGTGCCAGGGCTTTTGATGTTCTGTGCGTGCTGGTCGAGAACGCCGGGCAACTGGTGACCAAGCAGCAGCTACTGGATGCGGTTTGGCAGGGGCTGGTCGTTGAAGAAAATAACCTGACGGTCCACGTCTCCAGCCTGCGGCGCATTCTGGGCGCAGAAGCGATTGCCACCGTGCCGAGCCGGGGATACCGATTTACCTTGCGCATTACCCGCATTGACGCATCCAGCGGCGCCGCCCAGGAACCTTTGGTGCGCGACCTAAAGCGGCGCGCCAGTGATGCTAGGAGCAGCCGCCGCACGATTGCGGTGTTGCCCTTTGTCAATCTCAACCAGGACCCGGAGCAGGAGTATTTTTCCGATGGACTGGCCGAAGACATCATCAGCCATCTCACGCGCTCACCCTGGCTGCTGGTGGTTTCCCGCAACTCTTCTTTTGGCTACCGGAATTCGTCGCTCGGCAATGAGGCTATAGGTGCCGCTTTGGGTGCGCGATACCTGGTGCAGGGCACGGTGCGCCTGGCCGCCAATACGTTGCGCATGACAGCGGAGTTGATCGACGCGCAGAGCATGGAGACCCTTTGGTCTGATCGCTATGACCGGCCACTGGCCGACATGTTCGCCATTCAGATGCAGGTGGCCAACCACATCGTCAGCGCGATAGAACCTATCTACCTGCACCGTGAAGAACGCGTTGCCGCTGACGTGGCCCACCAGGACCTGCAACATTGGGATCTGCTGATGCGCGCGCGTTGGCATTTCTGGCGCACGACACCTGAGCATGTCGTGAAGGCGCAAGCCTATCTGCAGCAGGCGCTGGAGCGACAGCCCAACGACTCCCCCAGCCTGGCGCTTTTGGCATTTACGCACCTGGCAAAGCTGTGGGGAGCCTGGGCTAAAGACCCGCGCGCAACCGTGGCAGAAGCCAACCGCTGTGCACTGATGGCCGTGCGCAATGACGAGCGCGATGCTTTTGCCCATTTCACGCTGGGCACAGCCCTGTCCTGCGCGGGTCAGATGGACGCTGCCATTGCCGAGCTGGAGTGCGCGCTGAAGCTGTATCCACAAGCTGCGGCAGCAGCTGGCGAGTTGGGGCGCCTGCTGGTGTTCTCGGGCCGCACCGATGAAGCGGAAGAGTTCATCCTTCAGGCCATCGACGCCAGCCCCCATGACCCGCACCTGAGTCTCTGGATCCGCAGCCGCGCTATCGCATGTTTTATTGAAGAGCGCTACACCGATGCGGTACGGTACGCACGGGAGGCGACTGCCAAGCGCTCCGACTGGTATTTCAATCACCTGTTGCTGGCCGCATGCCTGACTGCGGCGGGCGACGAGGCGGGCGGACGCGATAGCCTGACCAGGGCCCTCAGTGGACGTGATTACACCCTGCAGTCGTTCACATTTGGGCATCCGTTTGTACATGCCGCGCACCACGAACGTTTTTTAACGGCACTCAAACAGGCGGGGTGGGAGGCTTAAACTTTCGGGTCCGCATTGGCATGGTGCTACTGCGCTTCATTGAAAGTCACTTGTGCCTCCGATCTCCAACGATTCCCGTGTTTCCCTGACCATTCCGGCCATACAAAAAATTGCCATTTTGGGCGGCGGCATTTCAGCCCTGACTGCCGCCTTCGAACTCAGCAGCCAGCCCGACTGGCAATCCCGCTTCGATGTAACGGTGTACCAGTTGGGCTGGCGGCTCGGCGGCAAGTGCGCCACGGCACGCGGCCCGCACCAGCGCATTGAGGAGCACGGTATCCATGGCTTTCTGGGCAGCTACTACAACGCGCTGCCGTTGATGCGCCAGTGCTATGCCGCGCTGGGCCGCCAAGCCGGTCAACCGTTGGCCACTTTCGAGGACGCCTTCAAGCCGGAGAGCTTTGTCCTGATGTGGGAGTACATCGACGGCAAGATGACACGCTGGCCGTTCACGTCGCCGCGCAATGACCTGGTTCCCGGCGATCTGGCTTCGCTGGAGCAGCTTCAGTCGGTCGAACATTGGGTGCGTGCCGCTGCCGATGTGCTGGATGCATTGCTGGACCACCATGGCCAGGCACATCCGGAAACGGGATTCATTCAGTCAGCCCAATGGCTGTTGGGCCGTACCCTCGTGAAGGGCGTCGTGAAGCTATTGCAATCCGGATCCGTGGCACTGCAAGACACGGACAGTGCCGTGTGGAAGGCGCTGGATGCGACATGGGTGTGGGTGCGAGACGCCAGTGAAAAACTGGCTGCGGGCCAAACGGAGCTGCGCCGTCTGCTCATCGTCGCCGAGTACTTGCTGGCCATCATTCGCGGCTGCATCAGGGATGAAGTGGCCACCAAAGGCTTTGACGCGCTAGACAACGAGAACTTCAGCGATTGGCTCATGCGCCACGGCGCGTCGGTGATGGTGGCGTCCAGCCCGATGGCACTCAATACGGTCAACCTGTCGTACCAATACCCCCAAGGCGACACCGCGCGTACCGCCCTGATGGGTGCTGGCTGCTATCTGCACTGGACGTTGCGCAGCTTCGCCTATATGGGTGCCTTTGCATGGTTGTTTGAAGCAGGTACCGGGGAAACTGTCGTTGCGCCGCTGTATGAGGTGTTGCAAAAGCGCGGTGTGAAGTTTGAGTTTTTTCACAAAGTTGAATCCTTGAAGCTCAGCGCAGACCAGTCGGCCATCGCAGCGGTGAACTTCGATGTACAGGCCACGCTCAAAGACAAGACAGCGCCTTACGCACCATTGATCGATGTCAAGGGCCTCCCCGCCTGGCCTGGCATGCCGCTCTACGGCCAGCTCGAACAGGGCGATGCGTTGGACGCGGGCAAGGTGGATTTGGAGTCGTACTGGAACGGCTGGCAGCCAGTGGCGCAGCGCCAGTTGCTGGCGGGGCAAGACTTTGACCAGGTCGTATTTGCCATCTCGATTGGCGCAGTACCTTACCTGTGCCAAGAATTGCTGGCGGCGCAACCTGCGTGGCAAACCATGGTGGAGAAGGTCACCACCGTACAAACACAAACCATGCAGTTATGGATGAATCGCAGCACCACAGAGTTGGGCTGGGACATCCCTTTCCAGAATCCAACCGATACCGTGATTGGCGCGACTTATTTGAATCCGCTGGATGGTCAAGTGGACTTCACCCATTTGTTGCGGTGGGAGGACTGGCCGGCCGGATCGGGCCCCAAGTCCCTGTGGTATTTCAGCGGCGCCATGGCAGAGTACGAGGCCCCACCCCCATTTACCGATACTGGCTACCCCGCACGCGCCTATGCCCGCGTGCAGGCACAGTGCATCCAATACCTGCAGGCCAGCGTAGGACCTTTACTACCCCTGGCTACAACCAATGTCATCAGTCCTCCGGGAGATCCGATGGGCCTGGACTTCAGCGTCTTGCACACGGGTGCCGAAACCGGTCTGCAGGGGGTTCAGCGCTTCAACTCACAATTCTGGCGCGCCAACATTGATCCCACCGAGAGCTATGTCACATCACCGCCCGGCAGTACGGCAGCGCGGATCAAGGCCTGGGATACCGGATTTGGCAATCTGGTGATAGCGGGTGACTGGATCTATACCGGTTTGAACGTGGGCAGCGTGGAGGGCGCAGTCATGGGCGGCAAGCTTGCGTCTTTTGCAGTGTCGGGCTTCCCCAAGCTCAAGGACATCATTGGTTATCCTGTGTCGCAGGGGCTAGTGGCGACCTAGCCCGTCGTGCGACGCAAGACCCATTGGGGGGGGCAATCCTAGAAAGGCATCTTGGGCATGCCTTTCATGCCCCCCATGCGCTTCATCATCTTCATCATGCCGCCACCAGAGAACTTCTTCATCATGTCCTGCATTTGCTCAAACTCCTTGAGCATGCGGTTGACTTCCTGAACCTGCACACCGGCGCCAGCAGCAATGCGGCGTTTGCGCGTGGCCTTGATCAGATCGGGTTTGCGGCGCTCCAGTGGTGTCATGCTGTGGATGATGCCCTCCTTGCGCTTGATGTCTTTCTCGGCCTTGTCCATATCGACCTGCCCTGCTTTGGCCGCCATCGCCGACGGCAGCTTGTCCATGATGCTGGCCAGCCCCCCCATGCTCTTCATCTGCTGAATCTGGGCCAGAAAATCATTCAAATCAAACCCGGCGCCGCTCTTGACCTTTGCCGCCAATTTTTGTGCGGCGGCGATGTCGACGCCCGCGGTGACCTGCTCCACCAACGCAACGATATCGCCCATGCCCAAAATACGACCGGCGTGGCGCTCGGCATCGAACACTTCCAGGCCATCGAGCTTTTCGCTGGTACCGGCGAATTTGATTGGTGCACCGGTGATCTGACGCACCGACAACGCCGCACCGCCGCGTGAATCACCATCCGACTTGGTCAGGATGATGCCGGTCAGAGGCAAGGCTTCCTTGAACGCCTTGGCGGTGTTGACCGCATCCTGGCCCTGCATCGCGTCAACGACAAACAAAGTTTCGACCGGGTTCAAAGCCGCATGCAGCTCTTTGATTTCGCGCATCAGCGCTTCATCAATCGCCAATCGGCCCGCGGTATCGACTAGCAGCACGTCGAAGAAATGTTTCTTCGCATAGTCCAGCGCGGCCAGGCCGATATCCACCGGTTTCTGGTCCGGCGTGGACGGGAACCATTCGGCGCCAGCCTGCGCGGTAACGGTCTTCAACTGCTCAATTGCCGCGGGACGGTACACGTCACCCGAAACGGTCAATACTTTTTTCTTGCGCTTCTCGATCAGGTGCTTGGCCAGCTTGGCGGTGGTGGTCGTTTTACCGGCACCTTGCAGACCGGCCATCAGGATGACGGCTGGCGGCTGGGCGGCGAGGTTGATGTCGCTTACACCCTCGCCCATGGTGGCCGCAAGTTCTTTGCTAACGATGCTGACCAAAACCTGGCCCGGCTGCAACGAGCCGAGAACCTCGGCGCCCAGGGCTTTCTCCTTGACGCGGGCAATAAAGTCTTTGACCACCGGAAGCGCCACATCGGCCTCCAGCAACGCCATGCGCACCTCGCGCAGCATGTCCGAGACGTTGGCTTCGGTGATACGGGCCTGCCCCCGGAGTTCCTTGACGACGC
>JAYWAV010000157.1:0-5325 GCA_043782015.1 Rhodoferax sp.
GTGTTCCGCCAGTTGTGGATCGCCCGTATCAATGCTGCTGCACGTCAGTGCGGTATGACATACAGCCAGTTCGCCAATGGCATCAAGAAAGCTGGTATCGAGATCGACCGTAAGGTTCTGTCCGACATCGCTATTCATGACATGGCAGCTTTTGCTGGCATCGTGGAGCAAGTCAAGGCCAAGCTGGCTGCTTGATTCGCGATCGACTGCTACTTTTTTAGTAGCGGTCTACGCACCAAGAACAAGGGCTAGGGCTTGAAAGAGCACTAGCCCTTTTTCATTTGAACCAAATACATTTCTGCATTCATGAACGACCTCCAGCCCATCGTCGACGCCGCCCAGGCCGCATTTGCACAAGCCGCGACCCCTGCCGACCTGGAAAACGCCAAGGCCCTGTTTCTGGGCAAATCCGGCCGCATGACCGAGCTGATGAAGGGAATGGCGGCCTTGAGTGTGGAAGAAAAGAAAACCCGCGGCGCCGCGATCAACCTCGCCAAGCAGGCGATTGAAGCAGCGCTGAATGGCGCGCGCCAGGCATTGGCCGACGCCGAACTCGCCGCTCAACTCCAGGCCGAAGCGCTGGATGTGACCTTGCCAGGCCGAAAGCAGGGGCAGGGCGGTTTGCACCCTGTGTCACTGGCGCAAGAACGCATTGAAGCCATCTTCGGATCGATGGGTTTCGACGTCGCCCAGGGCCCTGAAATCGAAGCCGACTGGTTCAACTTCACAGCGCTCAATACGCCGGAAGACCACCCCGCACGCTCGATGCACGACACCTTCTATGTGGAAGGCGGCTCTGCCACTGCGCCCAACCTGCTGCGCACGCACACCAGCCCGATGCAGATTCGCTACGCGGTGCAGCACGTCAAAAAACACCGTGCCGCCGCTGGCGACACGGGTACTGGCCCTTTCAGCGGCGCCATGCCTGAGATTCGTGTGATCGCACCCGGTCGTACTTACCGTGTGGACAGCGATGCGACGCACTCACCGATGTTCCACCAGGTCGAAGGCCTGTGGGTTGGTGAGAACATCAGCTTCAAGGATTTGAAGTCTGTTTATCTGAACTTCATTACGACGTTTTTTGAGACGGACGAATTGCAATTGCGCTTTCGCCCCAGCTATTTTCCGTTCACCGAGCCCAGCGCAGAGATTGACATCATGTTCGAGTCCGGCCCGCTCAAAGGCCGCTGGCTGGAGGTGTCTGGCTCTGGCCAGGTGCACCCGCAGGTGATCCGCAACATGGGCCTGGACCCTGAGCGCTACATCGGCTTTGCCTTTGGCTCCGGTATCGACCGCCTGGCCATGCTGCGCTATGGCGTGAACGACCTGCGCCTGTTCTTTGATGGTGACATCCGCTTCTTGTCGCAGTTTCAATAATCACTATGCAATTCCCTGAATCCTGGCTCCGCGCCTTCTGCAATCCTCCCATCTCGACCACCGTGCTGGCCGAGACGCTCACCATGGCCGGTCTGGAAGTGGAGGAGCTCAAACCGGTTGCGCCTCCGTTTACCAAGATCGTGGTCGGCGAGATCAAGACCGCAGAACAACACCCTAACGCCGACCGCTTGCGTGTCTGTACGGTCGATGTCGGCCAGCCCGAACTGCTGAGCATCGTCTGCGGCGCGCCCAATGCGCGTGTAGGCATCCGCGTGCCCTGTGCACTGGTCGGCGCTGAGCTGCCTCCCGGTGAAGACGGCAAGCCTTTCCTGATCAAGGTCGGCAAGCTGCGCGGCGTAGAAAGCCAGGGCATGTTGTGCTCCGCCAAAGAACTGCAACTGGCGGATGACCATGGCGGCCTGCTGGAGCTGGCTGCGGATGCGCCCTTGGGCGAGAACATCCGTGAACACCTGAATCTGGACGACACGCTGTTCACGCTGAAGCTCACGCCCAATCTGGCGCATTGCCTGAGCGTCTACGGCGTGGCGCGCGAAGTATCTGCGTTGACGGGTTCGCCTTTGCTGACACCTGCCATTGCGCCTGTCGCCGTGACGAACCAGGACAAAGTGCCGGTGAAGATCAGCGCCCCCGACCTGTGTGGACGATTCTCTGGCCGCGTGGTGCGCAACCTCAACACCCAAGCCAAGACACCGCAGTGGATGGTCGAACGATTGGCGCGCTGCGGTCAGCGCAGTGTGACGCCACTGGTGGACATCTCCAACTACGTGATGTTTGAGCTGGGCCGCCCAAGCCACATCTTCGATCTGGACAAGATCTGCGGGACGCTGGACGTGCGCTGGGGCAAGGCGGGCGAAGAGCTCAAGCTGCTGAATGGCAATACGGTTACTGTTGACGACAAGGTTGGCGTGATCGCCGATGACGTACAGGTCGAATCGCTGGCCGGCATCATGGGCGGCGACGCCACTGCCGTGTCGGACGACACCAAGCACGTCTACGTCGAAGCCGCGTTCTGGTGGCCCAAGTCCATCGCGGGCCGTTCGCGCCGCTACAACTTTTCTACTGATGCGGGCCACCGCTTTGAGCGCGGTGTGGACCCGAGCCTGACGGTCGAACACATTGAGCGCATCACCCAGTTGATTTTGGAGATTTGCGGAACGCCTGAGTCCACCTGCGGCGTGATCGATGATCTGCAGCCCAATGTGCCCAAGCCCACGCCGGTGAGCCTGCGCGTGGCGCGTGCTGCCAAGGTCATCGGCATGCCGGTCACGCAAGCGCAGTGCGTGGATGTATTGCAGCGCCTGGGCTTGCCATTGACGCAAATGGATGGCGTGATCACGGTAACGCCACCCGCTTATCGCTTTGACATCCAGATCGAAGAAGACCTGATTGAAGAAGTGATTCGGATCATTGGCTACAACAACCTGCCCAATACGCCACCGCTGGCGCCGATTTCGGCCAAGGTGCGTACCGAGTCGCAACGCAGCCCGTTTGCCGTGCGCCGTGTGCTGGCCGCGCTGGGGTACCAGGAAACCATCAATTACAGCTTCGTCGAAGACCGCTGGGAGCATGAGCTGGCGGGCAACCCCAACCCGATCAAGCTGATGAACCCGATTGCCAGCCAAATGAACGTGATGCGCACGTCTTTACTGGGTTCCTTGCTACAAGTTTTGAAGTTCAACCAGGCCCGCAAGGCGCCGCGTGTGCGCGTGTTCGAGATCGGCCGTGTGTTTCTGCGTGATGCCTCCGTGCCGGAGTCCGACAGCACCGTGCAGGGGTTCGATCAGCCCATGCGCATCGCTGCCTTGTCCAGCGGCAGCGCGAATTCACAGCAGTGGGGCCACAAAGAGCAGGGCGTTGATTTCTTTGACGCCAAAGGCGATGTCGAAGCGCTGCTGGCCCCGTTGAAGGCAGAGTTCAAGCCCGGCAATCACCCTGCGATGCACCCTGGCCGTTGCGCCCAGGTATTGGTCGGCGGCAAGGTGATTGGCCATGTCGGCGAACTACATCCCAAATGGCGCCAAGGTTACGAGTTGCCCCAGGCACCGATGCTGTTCGAGCTGGAACTGGAGCCCGTATTGGCCCGCCAGTTGCCTGAATTTGCGCCGGTAGCCAAGTTCCAGCCCGTGCAGCGCGATATTGCTGTCGTGGTGGCAGACGACGTGACCTATGCTGCCCTGATGGCTGCTGTATGGGCAGCGCCAACCACCGGCTTGTTGCGCGATGCCCAGTTGTTTGACGTGTATCGCCCTAAACTCGCCAAAGATGCGGTGGCTGAGGCCGGTGCGACGGACCGTAGCTTGGCCGTGCGCCTGACGCTCAATAGCGAAGAAAGTACGCTCAACGATGAGCAGATTGAAGCCGCGGTGAAAGCCGTGGTGGAGCAGTTGCAGTCGGCAGTTGGCGCGCGCCAGCGGGTCTGAGGTTAGAGGTCTCTGGAGGAACTATGGATTTTTCTGTTGAAAGCCTGGAAACCCCGGCGCTGACCAAGGCGCAGCTGGCGGATCTGCTGTTTGAGCAAATCGGCCTGAACAAGCGCGAGTCCAAGGACATGATCGACGCCTTTTTTGACCTGATCGCCGCCAGCCTGGTGGAGGGTACCGACGTCAAGATTTCCGGCTTTGGCAACTTCCAGATACGCACCAAAGCCCCCCGTCCGGGCCGAAACCCGCGTACTGGCGAGGCGATTCCCATCGAAGCGCGCCGCGTGGTCACGTTCCACGCCAGCCACAAGCTCAAAGAGCAAATCCAGATCGAAGGCAAAACGCCAAGCGCCGTTTAGCAACATCTTGTAACCGTTTGGCGGCTTGTCCCCAAATGGTCTTTGCATGCAGGCGAAACTTAGAGTAACCTCTACGCTTTCCCCCGTATCGCATTGATTTCAATGGAGAAAACTCTCCCCCCTATCCCGGCCAAACGCTACTTCACCATCGGTGAGGTCGGCGATTTATGTGGTGTCAAACCCCACGTGCTACGGTATTGGGAGCAAGAATTCACGCAACTGCGCCCTATGAAGCGGCGTGGCAATCGCCGCTACTACCAGCACCATGAGGTGCTGATGATCCGCAGAATCCGCGATTTGCTGTACGACCAGGGCTTCACCATCAGCGGCGCGCGCAACAAGATGCAGGAACTGCTGCAAAGCGAACGCGACAAAAAGCGCAACGGCGAGGTCATGCTCGATGGCGTTGAAGTGCTGGAAGTGGACGACGCAGACCTCGAAGACTTCACCGACAGCGAGCCGGTAGACGACCCTGACATGGGCTCCGAGCAAATGAATCTGGTGCGCCGCGAATTGTTCGAGATTCGCGAATTACTCACTGCCGCACTCTGAAACCTGCCCCTTGGGCGGCTATAATTCGGGGCTTGATCGGTGTGTGGCGCAGCCTGGTAGCGCACTTGCATGGGGTGCAAGGGGTCGAAGGTTCGAATCCTTTCACACCGACCATAGTAAATGTCAGAGGCCTCTAAGTAGTGATACTTAGAGGCTTTTTTCATTGGAGAAATCCAATTGTGCATTGCAGTGGTGTACAACTCATGACATTGACTGGCACCTCAAAACGGGGGAACATGCGGGGGAACAGGGCACAGAAATTGGAATTCCGGGGGAACAAATTCTATTTCTAGTTAATTTTGACTTCCCTGCCTCTGGAGTCCAGAAATGCTTACTGACGCTGAATGCAAGAACGCCATCTGTCCAATGGGCAAAGCTAGGGAGCGCCTGTTTTGCTCGGGTGGCCTTTATCTTGAGGTAAGCCCCACAGGATCAAAACGCTGGTTTTGGAAATATCGTAAGGATGGAAAAGAGGGTCGCATGGCCTTAGGTAGTTACCCAGAGGTCGGGCCAAAGGCTGCGCGATTAGCACGAGATGCAGCTAAATTGCAAAAATCAGACGGCCTCGACCCTGTGCAGGCCCGGAAGGTGGAAAA
>JAYWAV010000158.1:0-14656 GCA_043782015.1 Rhodoferax sp.
CCACTTAGAACATTCCCATGATTGATTTCAAGCTCCAACGCCACGCGTCGCTGGCCTTGCTGGCGGCAGCCCTGTTTGGCGCGAGCGCCCCTTTCTCCAAACTATTGCTGGTCGGGCTGGGCCCTTTTTCTCTGGCCGCGTTGCTTTATCTTGGCAGCGGGCTGGGGTTGTTTGTGTATTCCCGGATTCGGCACATGCAATCACCGGGTCTGAAAACCGAGGCACCGCTGGCAGGCCGCGACTTCCTGTGGTTGTCCGCTGCAATTGCATGCGGGGGTGTGGCGGCGCCAGTGCTCCTGTTGTGGGGCCTCTCTGGGCTGGGTGCTACGGAAGCTTCGCTGCTGCTATCGACGGAGGGTGTATTGACCGTCATGGTTTCTGCGGTCATTTTTCGGGAACATGTGGACCGCCGCATCTGGATGGGTGCCGCCCTGATGCTGCTGGCGGGCGCCCTGCTGTCCTACGCACCAGGCTCGGATTCGGGCATTTCCGTGCATGCGCTCGCGGTGGTGGGCGCCTGCGCACTTTGGGGTGTGGACAACAACCTCACGCGCCCGATCTCGGGCGCAGACCCTGTCGCGATTGCAATGCTCAAGGGTCTGGCAGCGGGCGCAACCAACCTGGTGCTGGCCTATGCGCTGGGAGAAGCCATGCCGTCTTTCGGATTCTCGGTATCCGCCATGGCGCTCGGCAGCCTTGCTTACGGCGCAAGTTTGTTGCTCTACATCCTGGCCCTGCGCCATTTGGGCAGTGCGCGGGCCGCTGCCCACTTTGGCGCAGCACCCTTCATCGGTGCTGCCCTTTCCACGCTGATACTGGGTGAGCCGTGGACACTGGCGCTGACCGTGGCCTGCGGACTGATGGTGCTGGCAACTTGGCTGGCATTGTCCGAACGGCACGCCCATGACCACCAGCACGAGCCGATGGCGCATGCGCACCTCCATGTTCATGACGCGCACCATCAACATGAACATGCTCCCAAGGACGGCCCGGAGCCGCACGCCCATCCGCACCGGCACGTCCCACTCTTCCACGCCCACCCCCATTTGCCCGACCTGCACCACCGCCACGGGCATGACTAGGTTTACACAAGGGACTTTCACCCTCGGTATCATCCGCACGTGAGCCGCATTTTCCTGATCCTGCTGATTGCCTTGCTACCCCTGCGCGGGTGGAGCGCACAGCGCATGGCGGTTTATATGGCAGCCAGTGAAACAACCACTATGGCGATGGTGGCAGCAGATCAGGGCATGCCAGCCGACTGCCCCATGATGATGCAGGCCAGTTCTTCGGACAAAAGCGCCGACCAAGGCGGCAACAAGAGCCATCGGGGCTGCCAGTCGTGCCAGCTGTGCATGTCACTGGCTGCGTTTGAAACCCAGGCCACCCGGACACTCCCCCACATGCCAATCACCGCCGAGATTCCGCGCGCGGACCGCTTTGCCAACGCCGACCTCGTGCGCGCGGTCAAGCCTCCCATTTCCTGACTCCATAGCCGAACCACGTCCGCATTTTCTGAATGCGGGTCAATTCCTGTGAGCCTGACCTTCGCGTCAGTAGCTCCGCTGTTTGGAGAAACAATGCAATTTTTAAAACATGGATTGGGCGTCGCCCTGCTCGCCTGCGCGGCATCCGCTTGGTCCGGCCCCATGGGTTTCAAGGACAGCTGGATGGCCATGGGTGACTTTGGCCCCAACTGGAAAGAAGCCTTTGCCAACTTTGCGCTGACACCGCGGGATGCGATTGGCCTGTCTACGCTGGCGATACGTTCAGACGATGAGGCACTCACCCGGCAACTCAATGAGGCGACCTACACCCGGCTGGTCAAGCGCTGGAACTTGCCCGAGGCGCAAGCCAACGTCTGGTTCATCGGGGGCGTTGGCACGCTGACCGGCAACGACTTTGACGGCACCAAGACGATGGCCACGCCGGGTATCCAGGTGGACTACGAGACCACGCGCATCTACACATCGGCGACCGCCAGGCTGTACCGCGCCGATGGCATCAACCACGACTTTGTGTCCGCCCGCGCCGGTTTTTCGTTTTATGAAGTGGACTACGACCAGACGCAACCGTGGCTGATCGTGGAAGTGCGCCGCATGAACGGCCTGTCTGACGCAACGGAGGTCACGCCGATGCTGCGCCTTATCCACAACCGCTACTTCGTGGAGCTGGGCGTCAACAACGCCACCCAGGTCCGCGCCAACTTTATGTACATATTTTGATCAGGAGCTATTCATGAAAAAAACCATCATTACCCTCGCGTTCGCTGTTGCCATGGCACAGGCTGCGCTGCCCTCCTTCGCCGCCACCAGCGTGAAGGCCACGGTCAACGGCATGGTCTGCGCGTTCTGCGCGCAGGGTATTGAAAAGCGCATCTCCAAGATGAGCGCCACCAAGGAGGTCTTTGTCGACCTGAAGAAGAAGACCGTCGCGGTAGAGGCCAAGGACGGTCAGACACTGGACACCAAAGCCATCACCGCGGAAATCGTCGATGCAGGCTACGACGTGGTCAAGCTGGAAACCGTGCAGCAGTCAGTTGCAGAGATCAAGGCCGAGATCAAAGCGACAGTGAAGGACCGCAAATGAGCGCCGACGGTCTGGTCGAATCCCGCAGCAGCCTGTGGTCCTCCGTCGCCAGCCTGTTTGCCACCTCCAGCACTCTGGTGTGCTGTGCGATACCGGCGCTCCTTGTAGCGCTGGGCGCAGGGGCGGCGCTGTCCTCGCTGGTCTCGGTGTTTCCGCAAGTCGTCTGGCTCAGTGAGCACAAAGGCGGTTTGTTTGTGTTCGCCGGTCTGATGATGCTGGCCAGTGGTTTTCTGCAATGGCACAACCGCAATGCGCCCTGCCCGACCGACCCGGCGCTGCGGGATGCGTGTCTGAAGACACGCAAGACCTCTCGGGTCGTGTATTTCGTCAGTGTGGCGTTCTACCTGGCCGGAGGCTGGTTTGCTTTTGTCCTGCCCTGGCTGGCGGAGTAAACCAGGCCAGCGCTATGGAGTCGCTTTGACTGCACCGCCCTGCGCGGTGTAGTGCAACTGCGTCAGGTCAAAGCCTTGCGCACGGGCAGATGCCAGTGCAGCATCCAGCAGGGGCGCCGCGAGCTGTGGGCTGCGTGACAGCACCCACAGGTATTTGCGGTTCGGGTTTCCGACAACGGCCCAGCGGTACTCCGGGTCCAGCCCCACGACCCAATAGTCCGCCTTGAACGGCCAGAAGAAGGACACCTTGAGGCGGCTGTTGTTGAAGCCTTCGACCACGGTGGCCTTACCCACCGCCTCATCAAAGCCGGAGTCAGTGCGGCAGCGGTTGCGCACCTGTATAGCGCCCTCTGGCGCGGGCGTGTACTCCGCAGTGGTGTCGGCAATGCACTTGCGCTGGAAAAACATCGGGAAGCTGGCGATCTCGAACCATTTGCCGCTGTAGCGGGCCAGATCCACCGACGGCACACTGACCACGGGTTGCTCGGCCATTGCTACCAGCGCAAAACCGGAGAGAACAAGGGAGCTGATATATCTGGAAAGTTTCATTGCGGGTATCAGGATTGAGAAGCAGCAATCGGCGGCGGATCGCCAAAGTACCTATGGTGCCGCAAATCGAATGACCTTGATGTACGTTGGCGCACGGTGTGACCTTGATAGACTCCGGGCGATGACAGAGTTGGCCCCGCCGCATACCCCCATGATGACCCAGTATTTGGGTCTTAAAGCCGAATACCCTGGCACCCTGCTTTTTTACCGCATGGGGGATTTTTACGAGATGTTTTATGCCGACGCCGAAAAGGCGGCGCGGCTGCTGGACATCACGCTGACCCAGCGCGGCCAGTCGGCCGGGCAGCCCGTGGTGATGGCCGGCGTGCCCTTCCATGCGATGGAGGGCTATCTGGCCAAGCTGATCCGCTCTGGCGAGTCGGTCGCCATTTGTGAGCAGGTTGGCGAGGTCACCGGCAAAGGCCCGGTTGAGCGCAAGGTAGTGCGCGTGGTGACTCCCGGCACGCTGACCGACTCCGAGCTACTGAGCGAAAAATCCGAATCCATGCTGATGGCTGTGCACCAGGGCCCACGCAACCGCTGCGGCCTGGCTTGGCTGTCAGTCACGCAAGGCGTGGTGTTCTTGGCCGAATGTGCGCCCGACGAGGTGGCGGATTGGGTGGGCCGCGTGGCGCCCAGCGAGCTGGCGTACAGCGCCGGTGTGACCACCACGTTTGAGGAACGTATCAAACGGCTGCGCAATGGCTCATCTGTCTTTCTGACGTCGCGCCCCGAATGGCAGTTTGACAGTGGCCTCGGGCAACAGAAGCTGCTTGATGCACTGCAGGCCGCGAGCCTCACCACCTGGAACGCGCAAGACCTGCCGCTGGCCCATGCCGCCGCTGCCGCGCTCTTGGGTTATGCCGAACACACACAGGGCCGAACGCTAACGCACATCCACAGCGTGCAAGTGCAGCGCGACGACGCGCTGATAGCCCTGCCACCGACGACGCGACGCAACCTGGAGCTGGTACAGACGCTACGTGGCGAGGACTCGCCCACGGTGTTCAGCCTGCTCGACACCTGCATGACCGGCATGGGCAGCCGCTTGCTCAAGCGCTGGCTGCTGGAGCCGCAACGGGAACGCACCGAGGCGCAGCACCGCCTGCAAGCGATTACGACACTGCGCGCCAACCTCTGGCAAACGCTGCGCGGTCAACTGAAAGGCTGCGCCGACGTGGAGCGCATCAGTGCCCGCACCGCGCTGCGCCAGGTGCGTCCGCGCGAGTTGGTCGCGCTGGTTGTTACGCTACAAAAAACAGAGCTGCTCGCGCATAACCTGAGCGGGCTAGCGGGCTATTTGGCACATATTTTTGGTAACCTTCAAGCGCCGCCAGACTGTGTGGCGTTGCTGCAAAAAGCCATTGCCCCCGCGCCCGCTGCACTGGTGCGCGACGGCGGCGTGATCGCCGACGGCTTTGACGCCGATCTGGACGAGTTGCGTGGTATCCAAACCAATTGCGACGCCTTTCTGCTGGACCTGGAAGTGCGCGAAAAGGCCCGTACCGGCATTGCAAACCTGCGCGTGCAGTTCAACCGGGTGCATGGCTTCTACATCGAAGTCACCACTGGCCAAGCCGACAAGGTGCCCGACGACTACCGCCGCCGCCAAACGCTGAAAAATGCCGAGCGCTTCATCACGCCAGATTTGAAAGCCTTTGAAGACAAGGCGCTCTCCGCACAGGAGCGTGCACTGGCGCGCGAGAAGTATCTGTTCGAGCAAGTGCTGGACCAGTTGCAGGCCCACATTCCTGCGCTGACACGCGTCGCCACGGCGCTGGCCAGTCTGGACGCGCTGTGTGCGCTGACAGAGCGCGCCCTGACGCTGGACTGGAATGCGCCGCAATTTGTCACCGAGCCCTGCATCGACATCACGCAAGGCCGCCACCCAGTGGTGCAGGCGCGCTTGGCAGAACTGTCCCGTGGCAACTTCATCGCCAACGACACACGGCTTTCCGCCAAGGCGCGCATGCAGGTCATCACCGGCCCCAACATGGGTGGTAAATCGACCTACATGCGCCAGGTCGCGCTGATCGTGCTCTTGGCCAGCATGGGCTCGTACGTGCCTGCAGCGGCCTGCCGCCTGGGGCCGATTGACGCAATCCACACCCGCATTGGCGCGTCAGACGATTTGTCCAACGCGCAGTCCACCTTTATGCTGGAGATGACCGAGGCCGCGCAGATATTGCACAGCGCCACGCCGCACAGCCTGGTGCTGATGGACGAGATTGGCCGCGGCACCTCCACCTTTGATGGCCTGGCGCTGGCCAGCGCAATTGCCACGCAGTTGCACGACAAGACCCAAGCCTTCACGCTGTTCGCCACGCACTACTTCGAGCTGACCGGGTTTCCCGCCACGCACCACGCGGCGCTGAACGTGCACGTCAGCGCCACCGAGGCCGGCCGCGACATCGTGTTCCTGCATGCGATTGAACCCGGCCCGGCCAGCAAGAGCTACGGCGTACAGGTGGCACGTTTGGCCGGCATGCCCGCCGCGGTGCTGAACCAGGCACGCCACACGCTGGAAGCACTGGAGGCGCAAGCCGCCGAATCGCAAGCCCAGGTGGACTTGTTCGCGGCACCAAATGCTATAGAAACAGGAGCGGCTTCCGCACTGGATTCGGCGCTTGCAGCCATAAATCCTGATGCATTGAGCCCACGTGAGGCGCTTGAAGCGCTGTACCAACTCAAAGGCCTGCTTGCCAGATCCTGAGGCCTGGCGGTGTCGCCGTGCCATTTACAAACAAGGTATCCCGGATGATCTCGCACACCCTGACCTCGACGTCAACGCTGGACGACGTTTCCACTCTCGCTGAACTGTTTGCCTGGCGTGTCGCGCAGACCCCGCTTGCACCCGCCTACCTCCAATACAACGAAGGCTCCAATGGTTGGATCCCGGTAAGCTGGCAAGAAGCGAGCGACAAGGTCAGCCAGGTCAGCAGTGCCCTGGGTGGCTTGCACTTACCACGAGGCTCCCGCATTGCCATCCTGCTGCCCAATGGACTACCCGCCGTGTGCATCGACCAGGCCTGTCTCGTGCACGCCTACGTGCCTGTGCCTATGCACGCGCTGGACAATCCGGCCAGTATTGCCTACATCCTCAATGACAGTGACGCCGCTGTACTGGTCGCCCAATCATTGGCACAGTGGCAATCCATTGCATCCACCGGCCAGGGATTTCCTGCCCTTCGTCAGGTGGTGGTCCTTGAACCGGCCCAACAGCCGTTTCCCACAACGCCGGATTTGCCTGTCCTATCCTGGAGCGATTGGCTGCAACAAAAAACTGCACCACCGCCTCCAGCAGCCGCACCTCGCTCGGACGAATTGGCTGCCCTGGTCTATACCTCGGGCACCACAGGCAAACCAAAGGGTGTGATGCTCACCCACGAAAACGTGGTGGAAAACATCAAGGCCGTTTTGCAACGTGTGGCGCCCGAGCCGCAAGACATCTTCCTGTCCTTTTTGCCACTCTCGCACACCTTTGAACGCACAGCAGGTTATTACCTGCCCATCGCAGCAGGCTGCTGCGTTGCCCATGCGCGGTCGGTTGCAACGTTGTCGCAGGACCTGAAAACCGTGCGCCCCACCATTCTGATTTCGGTGCCCCGAATTTACGAACGGGTCTATGGTGTTCTGCAGGGCATGCTGGCGGCATCACCCCTGAAAGCCGCGCTGTTCCAGTGGGCCCAGCATGTCGGCTGGCGCCGTTTTTGCCGCGCCCAAGGGCTGCCGATAGAGCGCTCCGTTCCCGCGCTGTTAGATGCGCTGGCATGGCCCCTTTTGGACCGACTCGTTGCACGCCCGTTGCAGGCCCAATTCGGTGGCCGGCTGCGGGTGGCAGTCAGCGGTGGTGCAGCGCTCTCACAAACCATCGCGCACTGTTTTCTCGGGCTGGGCCTGCCCATTCTGCAAGGCTACGGGATGACAGAAACCTCTCCCGTTGTCGCGGCCAATGGTCTGGACGATAACGACCCCGCCACCATAGGGCGCGCGCTGTCCGGTGTGCAAGTGCGCCTGGGTGACTTGCAGGAGCTGCAGGTGCGCAGTCGCAGTGTGATGCGGGGTTACTGGAAGCGTGAGGAAGATACGGCCGCCAGCTTTGTGGACGGCTGGCTGCGCACCGGCGATCAGGCGAGCATTGAGAACGGGCGCATCCGCCTCCTTGGCCGCCTCAAGGAAATCATCGTCACCTCCACCGGCGAGAAGATTGCCCCCGCCGACCTGGAACTGGCCATCACCAGTGACCCGTTGTTTGAGCAAGCCTATGTCTTTGGCGACAACAAGCCATTCATTGCCTGCCTGGTGGTACTCAGCCGCGATGGATGGACACAGCTGGCCGCCACGTTACAGCTTGATGCCGATGCCCCGCAAAGCCTGCAGTCACCGCAGGTGCGGCTAGCTGCCCAGGGACGCATAACGGCGCTGACCCGGTCGTTTCCCTACTATGCACAGCCCCGCGCTGTTGGATTGACGCTTGAGCCCTGGACCAGCGAAAACTCGATGTTGACGCCAACCCTGAAACTCAAGCGCAAGAATCTGGCCGCGCGATATGCCCAGGAGATCGAGCAGCTTTACCGGCGCTGACCATTACTTGGCCGCAGCTCCCTGAAACTGCACGCCAATCCAGGCCTTGTACGCATCCATATTCTGCGGACGGCCCAGGAAGTCCTTGACCAGTTCTGCGGCGGGCTTGGTCGCACCCGGATCGATCACGGCTTCGCGGTAACGCTTGGCCATGGGGCCTTCGAGCGGCTTGTCGTGGTTGAACTGAGCGTAGAAATCGATGGCGATGACCTTGTCCAGGATGTAGGTGTAGTAGTTGGACGAATAGCCCACCAGGTGGGTGAAGCTGGAATACATGCGGTTGCCATCCACGAAGGTGTACGGGCTGTACTGTTCGCTGTATTGCTTCAACTGCGCGTCCAGATCCACCTGGGTCGGGGCGCGGTCATGCAGGCCCAATGACATGGAACCGTAGAACAACTGGCGCAATTCGGCGCCACCGCGGCCGAAAGCTCCGGCAGCGTTCATGCGGTCCACCGTGGCTTGCGAGATCACCTCAGCGGTCTGGTAATGCTTGGCAAAGGGGGCCAGCACCGTGCGGCTGCTGAAGAACTCTTCCAGCATTTGCGAAGGTGCCTCCACAAAGTCGCCTTCCACGTTGAAGCCACCCTGGTTCGACCAGCGGTTCTGGCTGCCCAGAATGTGGTGCATCAGATGCCCGAACTCGTGGAAATAGGTCACCACTTCGTCGTATTGCATGAGCCCGGGATCACCGGCTACGCCACCTGAGAAATTGCAGATCAGCATGCCCTCAGGCACCTGGCGGCCACGGATACCGGGCACCACGGGCGCGCTGGAAAACCACTTGTCCTTGCCTTCGCGCGGATGCATATCCAGATAAATGCGGCCCACGCGCTTGCCGTGGTCGATCACATCAAACGTGGTCACCGACGGATGCCAGACCTTGGCATCTTTGACGGCCTTGAACTGCACGTTGAAAATCTTGCCGGCAGTATCCAGAATGCCGGTCTCCACCTTGTCGTACGCAAAGTACGGACGCACCGACTGGGCGTCAAACGCGAAGCGGTCACGGCGGTACTGCTCCACCCAATAACCTGCATCAGACTGCGCCAGCGCCGTCAGTCCCGGCTGTTTGCTCTGCGCAAATGCGAGCAATTGCGCGTACTCCTTGTTCTTTACTTCGCGCGAAGCCAGGTCCACATCGGCAAACAACTTGCGCACCGTATCTGCATTGCCCGCCATCTGGTCGGCAGTCGCCAGGTCGGCATGGGTCGCAAATCCCAACAGATTGGCCAGTTCATAACGGGCCATCAGCAAGTCCAGGAGAACTTGTTTGTTCGCAGGATAGGCACGCGAGTTGTAGGCCAGATACAGACGGCGGCGCAAATCGGCATTGGCGCCAAACTGCATGACGGGACCGACATCCGGCTCATCGGTGGTGATGGTGTAGACCCTCTTGTCATCGGGTTTCAGGCGCGCAATGTAGTCCTGCGGCAAACCCTCCAGCTCCGCACGTGTCGCTGTTACTTTGAGCACGCCGTCCTGCACATTGCGGCCAAAGGTCAGCGACAGGCCTGCAATCTTGTCCTGCAGGTCATGGATTTTTGCGCGGATTGCGTCATCCTTGTCCACGCCAGCCAGACGGTATTGCAGCAGCGTGCGCTCCAGGTACTGGCGGGTTGGCGCGTCTTTGCCAGGCAATGGCAGCGGCACTGCCGCCAGCGCCTTGTAAACACCCTGATTCAAGCTCAGGTTCGAGAAAACACCGGCAATCTTCTGGGTCAATGCCTGCGCCTTGTCACGCATGGGCGCGGTATTGCCTACGGAGTACAGCAAATAGGTCTGGTTGCTGGCGATATTGAGTTCGTTCTGTGCTTCGTCATATGGCAGCAAGGTGTTGGCCACGGTACGCGGCCCCTTGACGGCCAGCAGACGGTCCAGGTGTTTTTGCGCCGCGGCAAGCCGTTGGCCCACCCATGCGTCCAGCGCTGCGGGGTCTTCGCCGGTCACGATCCAGGCGTGCAGCGGGTCGGTCTTGGCAACCGTTGCGGCCTGCAACGGGGCCACGAAAAACACGCCCGTACAGGCAAGGCTTGCAGCAAGGAGCCGCACTGCGGTGAAATAGTCTTGGGCTTTGGCCATGGCCGGTCTCCGTTCGAATCGGTAAAGTTCTTGAGACGCCAGATGATAGGCCAATGCAATCCGCGATCTCCTGCGGCACCGATACACTCGGGGTTTCCCTGCACCGAGCACTCCCATGACCTATTGTGTCGCCATCAAACTCAATGCCGGTCTGGTGTTCCTGTCCGACTCGCGCACCAACGCCGGGCTGGACCAGATCAGCACCTTTCGCAAGATGATCGTCTACGAGAAGCCGAACGACCGCTTCATGGTGTTGCTGTCTGCGGGCAACCTGAGCATCTCCCAATCGGTACGCGAAATTCTGCAGATTGAGCGACTCAAGGACCACGAAGAAGACGAGGGCATCACCATCTGGAACGCCACCAGCATGTTCGACGCCGCCCGCGTGCTGGGCTCGGCGATTCGCCGGGTACAGGAGCGTGATGGCGCGTCGCTCAAGGCAGCAGGCGTGGATTTCAATGTATCGCTGATATTTGGTGGGCAAATTCAGGGCGAAGGCATGCGTCTGTTCCAGGTCTATTCAGCCGGCAACTTCATCGAAGCCACGCCGGAGACGCCCTACTTCCAGGTCGGCGAATCCAAGTACGGCAAGCCCGTGCTGGACCGCGTGATCACGCCGTTGACGCCGCTGGACGAAGCCGCCAAGTGCGCGCTGGTATCGATGGACTCCACGCTGAAGTCCAACCTTTCGGTCGGCCTGCCGATGGACCTGGTGGTGTACGAGGTCAACAGTTTCCGCACCGACAAGATCGTTTGCATAGACGAAAACAACCCGTATTTCCGGATGCTGCACAGCAGCTGGGGCCAGAAACTGCGCGAGGTGTTCGACAGCATTGAAGACCCGATGTGGTACGGCGAGCAGACCAACATTCCACTGATGCAGCAGTCGACCCGCAGCCTGCCGCTCAAGAAGATCACCACGCCTGAGGAAAAGCTGATCTAACTCCCCGCATACCGTTCAGGCTGAGCCTGTCGAAGCCTTTCGACAAGCTCAAGGCGAACGGACTTCATCAGCAATGCCTATGTCCACCATCGTTTTCTCCCACGCCAACAGCTTCCCCGCCGGCACTTACAAGGTCCTGTTCAAGAGCCTGCGTGCGCGCGGATTCACGGTCAAAGCGCTGGAGAAGCTTGCGCACGACCCACGCTACCCGGTCACCGACAACTGGCCACATCTGGTGCAGCAACTGGCCGACTATGTGGCGCCCATCGTGGAAAAGACAAGCGAACCGGTCTGGCTGGTCGGCCACTCGCTGGGCGGGTATTTGAGCGTCATGACCGCAGCGCGCCACCCGCACCTGGCGCGCGGCGTGTTGTTGATCGACTCGCCGTTGGTGGGCGGCTGGCGCTCCTCTGCGCTGGGTGCGCTCAAGAGTGCACAACTGTTTGGTTCGCTGTCGCCCGGCGCCGTCAGCCGCAAGCGCCGCCACATCTGGCCCGACGTGGAGGCCGCATTCGCGCATTTCCGCCACAAAAAGGCCTTTGCCCATTGGGACGAACAGGTGCTGTGGGATTACGTGAACCACGGCATGGTCGACGTGGATGGCAAGCGGGTGCTGGCCTTTGACCGCGAGATTGAAACCCAGCTCTACAACACCGTGCCCGACAACATGGAGCGGCTGATGCAACGCCACCCGCCCAAATGCCCGGTTTCCTTCCTGGGCGGCCTACATTCGGCGGAGCTGCGCCAGGTAGGCATGAGCCTGACCGACAAGGTTTGCAAGGGCCGCAGCATGATGCTGGATGGCAGCCACCTGTTCCCGATGGAAAAACCGCTGGCGACCGCCGCCGCCATCGAAGCTGCGCTGCGCAATATGGACACCTGAGGGCCTGGCAGCTGAATCCCGGCATCCATTGCGGTACGAAACTGCTTTTTTTGTTCGTCAAAGTCGGTCGCACAAGGCACAATAGCCGGGCTAAACGTTTGCCAATACTGGGGGTTCTATGGGATTGCGACTTAAGTTCAATTTGGTGTTGATTGCCGTCTTTTTGATCGGTTTTGGCGCTGCCGGCTTCATTTCGCGCCAGCTGCTGCAGGAAAACGCCCGAGACGAGGTGGTGCGCAATGCCCGCCTGATGATGGACACCGCGCTGGCCGTACGCTCCTACACGGTGACGCAGATCAAGCCCCACCTGGACCCGATGCTGGCCGAGACCTTCCTGCCGCAAACCGTTCCGGCCTACGCCGCGACCGAGACCATGGGTGAACTGCGCAAAAAGTACCCTGACTATGGTTACAAGGAAGCCACGCTGAACCCGACCAACCCGCGTGACCGCTCTACCGACTGGGAAAGCGACCTGATCAACCAGTTCCGCGGAAGCGATGACACCAAGGAGCTGATCTCCGAGCGCCTGGGCGCCACCGGCCGGCAGCTTTACATCGCCAAGCCCATCAAGATCACCAACCCGGCCTGCCTGGCCTGCCACAGCATTCCCCCCAATGCGCCGCCCAGCATGATCAAGGTCTACGGCGAAGCCAATGGCTTTGGCTGGAAGCACAACGAAATCATCGGCGCCCAGGTTGTGACCGTGCCGATGGACATCCCGATTCGCAATGCCGACCGCGCGCTGAAAACCTTCATGGCCTCGCTGGCTGGTGTGTTTGCCGTGGTGTTTGTGGTGCTCAACATCATGTTGAGCTGGCTGATCATTCGACCCATCCGCAACATGTCGCTGGCCGCCAACAAGATCAGCACCGGCGACTTTGATGTCCCCGAGTTCCGCTCCGGCGGAAGCGACGAAGTGGCCGTGCTGGGTAGCGCCTTCAACCGCATGCGCCGCAGCCTGGACAAGGCCATGAAGATGATCGAGCAAGGTGATTGAACTTCCGATGAGCACGGACGACGCAGCCAAGCCGCCGAGGCCCAAGCCCACCGCAAAAGGCCCCGACATGGCCGCGCTGGAGGTGGGCCAGACGATTTTTGAGTACAAGATAGAGAAGGTACTTGGCGGCGGTGGGTTTGGCATTACCTATCTGGCACACGACGTCAACCTGCAGTTGCCCGTCGCCATCAAGGAGTATTTCCCGTCCAGCCTGGCCGTGCGCGCGCCCGACCGGTCGGTCCATGTGCGATCTGACGATGGCAAGCGCATGTTTGACTGGGGCCTGGAGCGCTTCATTGACGAAGCGCGCGCCCTGGCCTCGTTTCGCCACCCCAACATCGTGCGGGTGCTGCGCTACTTCAAGGAAAACGGCACCGCCTACATCGTCATGGAGTACGAGTCCGGCGACCCGCTCAAGTACTGGCTGGCCAAGCAAAAGGGCCTGGACCAGCGCGGTCTGTTGAAGCTGATTTACCCGCTCCTGGACGGCCTGGATGCTGTGCACAAGCTGAATTTCCTGCACCGCGACATCAAGCCTGACAACATCTACATCCGCGCGGATGGCACGCCGGTGCTGCTGGACTTTGGCGCCGCACGCCGGGTGTCCGCTGACCATGACATGACGAACATCGTCAGCCCGGGCTTCGCGCCATTTGAGCAGTACCACGCCAAGGGCAACCAAGGCCCCTGGACCGATCTGTATTCGCTGGGCGCCGTGCTGTACTGGGTCACCACCGGCGCCAAGCCGATGGAGTCTGCCTCCCGCGTGCAGGAAGACACCATGCCCAAGGCCGTCAACCTGGGCAGCCGTGCCGCGTTTGGCGAGCAACTGCTGCAAACCATTGACTGGGCGCTGACACCCTCTGAGAAAAAGCGCCCGCAAAATGTTGCCGAGCTGCGCCGCGCCTTCATGCAGTCGGAGCACGTTCCCACCGAGATGATGACCACGGTGCAGATGCGCAACAAGGCGACCGTAGAAAAAGTGGCCAGCTCGCAGTCGGTGCCGATCAACCCGGAAGAGGCGCTGAAGAAAAACGTGATGGGCACCATCATGTTCATGGATCTGGTGGCCTACTCCACGCATTCGGTGGACCAACAGGTCACCATCAAGACACTGTTCAACGAACTGATCAACAAGGCCATCGGCGGAATTGACGAGCATTCGCGCATCCTGCTGGATACCGGTGACGGCGCCGCCATCTGCTTCCTGGGCGACCCCGAAGAGGCGCTTCGCTCCTCGCTCCTGCTGCGTGACCTGTTGCTGCAAAAGTACAGCAAGATGCTGTCCATACGCGTGGGCCTGCACATGGGCCCGGTGCGCATGCTGATGGACATCAACAAACGCATCAACGTGGTGGGCGACGGCATCAACGTGGCCCAGCGCATCATGGATTTTTCTGCGGCCAACCAGATCACCGTTTCGCGCGCCTACTACGACGTGATCTCCCGCATCAGCGACGGCGGCGAAGGCATGTTCGAATTCCTCGGCGCCCGGCTGGACAAGCACAAGCGATCGCACGATATCTATGCGCTGGTCGACCCCAACGCCGTGCGCCAAGCGCCTGTGATGGAGCCCACCGGTTTCGGCGAGACCCGCCTGCTGTCACAGGAAGAGGCCATCTCCACCGATGACATCA
>JAYWAV010000159.1:0-5309 GCA_043782015.1 Rhodoferax sp.
CTGCGTACCGAAATGGAAATCAAGGCGCTCAACGAGAAGTTGGAGACACGCGTACAGCAGCGCACGGCGGAGCTGAGTGCCGCACTGATCAATCTTCAAAAGGCGCAGGAAGAGCTGGTGCACGCGGAGAAGCTGGCGTCCCTGGGTCAGCTCGTGGCCGGTGTGGCACATGAGCTCAACACGCCGATAGGCAACGCGCTGATCACCACGTCCGCGCTGGGTGATGCCACCCGCGTGTTTGATGCGGCGCTGAAAGAAGGCAACATCAAGCGCTCTACGCTGGACCACTACATCCAACAGAGCCTTGAAGGCACGAAGCTGGCCGAGCGCTCGCTACACCGCGCGTCGGACCTGTTGCGCAGCTTCAAGCAGGTGGCGGTGGACCAGACCTCTGAGCGGCGACGCGACTTTGATCTGGCCGAGGCCGTCAATGAAGTGGTGGACACGCTGCGTCCCAACCTCAAAGGTACCCACGTGCGGTTACAAATCGACATTGCGCCCGGCATCCGCATGGATAGCTTTCCCGGCCCGTTGGGGCAGGTGGTGATCAATCTGGTGATGAACGCCGTGCTGCACGCCTTTGAGGGCCGCACCGACGGCCTGGTTACGATCCGGGCCAAGCTGCTGAAGGACGGAAGCCTGGCGCTGGAATGTTCAGACAATGGCTGCGGTATCGCGCCGGAACACCTGTCGCGCATCTTCGACCCCTTCTTCACTACCCGTCTCGGACAGGGCGGCTCGGGCCTGGGGCTGGCTATCGTCCACCGGCTGGTGACCCAGGTCCTGGGCGGTCAGATTTCGGTGGATTCCTCGACGTTGGAAGGCACGGCCTTTACGCTGCGCCTGCCGCTGGTGGCGCCGATAACCGAAATTTAGGTTGAATCCGTTCGCGTTGAGCCTGTCGAAACGCACCTTACGCTCTGACCAATCGAAGGTGTGTGATTTCGGACGGTGCGCCAAAGCGCTTAGGTGGGCCCCAATAACCCGTACCGCGGCTGGTGTAGACCCACAGCTTCTGCAGGCGATGCAGACCGGCCGTAAACGGCTGCTGAAAGCGCACAAAGTAACCCCAGGGCCAGAACTGTCCGCCGTGTGTATGGCCTGACAGTTGCAAGTCAAAACCTGCATCGGCCGCCGCCGCCGCGCTGCGTGGCTGGTGTGCCAGCAGCAGTTTGAAGAAAGCCTGCTCGGGCGCATTGGCCAGCGCCGCATGCGGGTCGCTGCGGTGGCTTTCGTCAAAGTGGTGGGCGCTGTGGTCAGCCACACCGGCCACGACGACTTTGGCCGCTTCCACGTCCTGCGAATCCAGTCGATGGTCAATCACCACATGCTCATTCATCAACACCTGAATGCCCAGCGAGCGCAGCTTGTCGATCCAGCTGTGTGCGCCCGAGTAGTACTCGTGGTTGCCGGTGACGAAAAAGGTGCCGTAGGTGCTGGAGAGCTGCGCCAGCGGCGCGACATGGTGGCCCAGCTCCTTGACGCTGCCATCCACCAAGTCGCCGGTGATGGCGACCAAGTCGGCGCCCAGAGAGTTCACGCGGTCGACGATGCGCTGCAGGTAGCGCGTCTGGATCGTCGGGCCGACGTGGATATCGCTGATCTGCGCCATGCTGAAACCCACCAGCGAGTCCGGCAGGTTCGCAATCGGCACATCGACGCGCACCACCTTTGCCGTGCGCCGTGCGTTCCAGAAGCCCCACACAGTCGCCAATAGCGCCAGCACCGGCAAAGCCACCGCGCTGTCGACACGTGCATGTGCTATTGAAACAGTAGCTGGCCACGCCCATTCCACAAGCGCTGCAGCCAATAAAAGCACTTCACGCAAAAGCGTCAGCACAAACGTGCTCGAGAACAGGCCCATGCACAGCAGACCCAACCAGGTCAGCACGTTCGCCAGCGGCGGCCGCGCAAACCGCTTCGCCAGCACGCCCATGGGCATCAACAATGCAGAAACGGCCAGCCACGTCCACAGCGCAGTGCCCAGCCAGGGCGTGGTCAGCGCAAGATCAGACGCCACGCGCCAGCCCACCAGCGCATGTAACAGCAGGGAAATAAGAAATACGGGGGCCGTGGCCATAAGGAGGAGCGCGCATGAAGCACGCCAGAGGTCTACAGAAAAGATAGTTGGGGGATTGCGCGCCGGGTTCAAGACCGTGTGCGCACTGTTACAACGTGAAACGATGGTGTGAAGCACCCACCATGCCAGTTTCACTAAAACCTTGTTCGGTAAAGGAAATGCTGCTCTGTTGGATGCGCACCAAGCTGCTGGCGCGTGTGCCGTAGCCCGGCATCGCGATGAACGCGGCAGAGAGGCTCCGCTCCAGCGCCAGTGGTACGCCAGTGCTTGGCAATGCAGCGTCAGGCACCAGCGTGCGGTCATGCAAAAGCGCCAGTAGCGCCGCGTCGTCCATGACGTTTTGGTGAAGTTGTTGTGACAGACGCGCCTTCAGTTGCACCAACTTGGGCCACCGTGTATCAAACGATGCGTTGGACACCGCGCCTATGCCTGGCTGCAAAGCGATGGGCTGCGCATCGCTGCTGTGTAAGCCCATCAGCGATTGGCCATCAAACACCAACAGATTGAACGGGTTGTAGTCTTGCGCGCGCGGCGCCAGTGCTTGTAAAAAATCTGCGGCGCTGCCGTCGTTATGCAAAAACGCGGCGACCAGTTCTCCACGTGACGGTGTGTCGTCACGCATGCCCCCCGGCGCGCGCACATTGGTCAACGCAGCCATGCGCCCACTGCGGCTCACACCCAGCCACGTGCCACCCGCCTGCAAATCTTGCCCGGCAAGAATGATTCCGTCGTCCCACCAGTGCAGCGAACGCGTCGGCCGCGCATAAAACTCGTCGCGGTTGCCCAGCAACAGCAAGGGCGTATCGCTGGCGGGCTGCCAGTTCCAGGCGATGAGACACATCAGGAACTCAACGCCCTTCGACGAAAACCACCATCATCCGGGCCACATCCAGCCCGTCGTGGCCGTGCTGCAAGCTGTCCACGCCCTGCGTGTACAGCGACTCGCCCAGCCGTTCGCGGCGTTTTTGCATCAGAAAGGCGCTGTAGTCCTCAACAAATTCCGGATGGCCCTGCACGCAAAACACCTCTTCGCCCACCGCATAGCCCGCCACCGGGCAATGCGCGTTGCTGGCCAGCAACACCGCGTTTTCGGGTATTTCGAGCACCTGGTCTTGGTGGCTGACCAAGAGCGCCAGCTTGCTGTCCTCCGGCGCCAGCGGCAAATCGGCGGCGTGCCAGTCGTACGACATGCGCCCCACGCCCCAGCCCTGCGGCGCCCGGCCCACTTTGGCACCGAGGCACAAAGCGATCAACTGGTGGCCAAAGCAAATTCCCAGCAGCTTCTTCTTTTGCTCCAAAAGCTGGGTCACGCGGGCGCGCAGCTCCACGATCCAGGGCTCGTCGGAGAACGAATCGGCCTTGCTGCCGGTCAGCAAAACCGCCCCGTACGCGTCAAAAGAGGCTGGGTATTCGTATTTCGGAGTGTGAAAAATGTCAAATTCCCAGTCGGCACCGGCATCTTTGAACAGGCGCTCAAACATGGTGCCGTAGCGGCCATAAACAGCTCCTGCCGCTGGGTCGAGATCGTCGTTTTCGAGGATACAAAGCTTCATATTCAGTGATTCTCACGCGAAATCAAGAAGCGTGCTACATTAGATGGGTCGCTTTTGGCGATTGGCCGTGTCCACGCTCTTATGCGAAAACACACCATCCCGGCAGAGGGGTGGCCAATCCAGCTCTTTGTAAGCGACCCGCCCAGCCTCCCAACGGCATGCGGTTTTTCTCCCTTTTGAGCACAAACCCCTGCCGTGGTGCGTGCCCTTGTATTTTTAATGAATCAGAACAACAAAATTTTTTCTACGACACCAGTCACGACTCCGGTCACCATAGGTAAGTATCGAATCGCTGCCTGCCCCCGCCTGTTGGCTGGTGGCCGCTATGCAGCCCAGGTTTCCATCGCGAGTGGCCGCGGAAGCGCCACGACCGACCGCGTCATGCAATTTATCAAAGACTTTCCCTCATTTGACGCAGCCGCGCGCTACGCTATGACCCAAGGCATTGACTGGGTCCGTACCGCTACCTGCCCACGCCAACCGCTTACGCATTAAAGGAAATCACCATGGCAAAAGAAGACCTGATCGAGATGATGGGTGTCGTCAATGAAGTGCTGCCAGACACGCGCTTTCGCGTGACGCTGGACAACGGCCACCAGTTGATCGCCTACTCCGCCGGCAAGATGCGCAAGAACCACATCCGCATCCTGGCGGGTGATCGCGTGTCGCTGGAGCTGTCGCCTTACGACCTGTCCAAAGGCCGCATCAACTTCCGCCACATCGAAGGACGTGGCCCGATGACTCCGCGGACCCCCCGGTAATTAACCGGCACGTCGCTGCCGTACGGCAGCGGCAAGCTCTTCCAGCACTGGCGCGGTCTGCGCCATGCTGATGCAGGCATCGGTTACCGACACACCGTGCGTCAAAGGTGTGCCCGGCACGATATCCTGCCGCCCCTCAGCGAGGTGGCTCTCAATCATGATGCCGGTAATGCGCTTGTCGCCCCCCGCGATCTGCTGCGCCACATCGGCTGCCACCACAATCTGCCGCGCATGCTGCTTGCTGCTGTTGGCATGGCTTACATCCACCATCACCTGTTCGCGCAAACCCGCCGCCTTCAATAGCGCGCAGGCTGCATCCACGTCGGCCGCGGAATAGTTGGGCTGTTTGCCGCCGCGCAGGATCACGTGGCAGTCGTCGTTGCCGCGCGTCTCAAAAATCGCCGCTTGCCCCATCTTGGTCATGCCCATGAAGGCATGCGCTGCTTGTGCCGCCTGAATCGCGTCGGTGGCGACCTTGATACCGCCATCGGTACCATTCTTGAAACCCACCGGGCACGACAGACCACTGGCCAATTGGCGGTGGCTCTGGCTCTCGGTCGTGCGCGCGCCAATCGCGCCCCAGCTCACCAGATCGCTGATGAACTGCGGCGACAGCAAGTCCAGAAATTCGGTGCCTACTGGCAGGCCTAACTCCAGCACGTCCAGCAACAAGCGCCGCGCCATCGTGAGGCCTTCATTGATCGCAAAGCTGCCGTCCAGATGCGGGTCGTTGATATAGCCTTTCCAACCCACGGTGGTACGCGGCTTTTCGAAGTACACGCGCATCACCACCAGCAGGTCGTCCTTCAGTGCATCGGCCTGCTGCTTCAGAAGCCGCGCGTATTCCATTGCCTGATCATGGTCGTGGATCGAGCAAGGCCCGACGACGACGACGAGGCGGTCGTCTTTGCCATG
>JAYWAV010000160.1:0-5308 GCA_043782015.1 Rhodoferax sp.
CTCCGTCAATATCGCGCAGCTCGTCGTGGGCGGCCTCACGCTGCCACTGGTCGCCAAATTCGCTCAGGGACATGACCGGGCGCACGGCTGGCAAGTCACCATGTTGATTTGGGCCGTGGCCTGCCTGGTGCTTTTTCTCATCACTTTCCTGACCACGCGGGAACGCATCAAACCACTAGCGAAGGTTAAGTCCACACCCAAGCAAGATTTTTCGGATTTGCTCAAGAATGGCCCGTGGATCGCCCTGGTCGTCTACACCCTGTTCAACTTTGCGATGCTGGCCTTGCGCGGCGGTGCCGGCTACAACTACTACCACCACTACGCTGACAAAGGCGCGATGTTCGATTTCGTGGCCTTGCTGGGACTTACCAGCACCGAGCCTGTAGGCACAGGGCTACTAGACACTTTGGGATACATCGTCCACGGTACGCGCGACAACCTCGCCCAGTCCAATGTTGCCGACGTGTTCAACAGTATTCTCAACATGCTTGGTACCGCCACCACCATTGTGGTCATTATTCTTTCCAGTGACCTTAGCGCCCGATTTGGTAAACGCAACGTAGCCATCGTCAGCTTCGCCTTGTGCGCCCTCAGCGCATTTGCGCTTTACCTGCTGCCGCCCACCGCCGTATGGGGCATGGCGGGGCTAGCCTTCGTTGGCGCCCTGTTCTACGCACCGACAGTCGCCACCATGTGGGCTATGTATGCCGACGCCGCGGATTACTCGGAGTGGCAGACCGGTCGCCGGTTTACCGGCATGGTGTTTGCCACGATCGGCTTCGCCCTGAAAACGGGTCTTGCCTTGGGCTCTGCAGCATTCCTTTGGATGATGGCCGGCTTCTTCAACTACGACACCCAGATGCCAGCCGCCGCCAATGCCGTTGAGGGCTACCGCGTGATGTCCAGCATCGTGGTGGGTCTGTTGTTCTCCGCTTGTACGGCCTGTCTTATCGCCAACAAACTCAGTAAGCAGACCACGCTGCAGATGGCGGAAGAGCTGATGCAGCGTAGACGTAAAGCGGGCTTTGCCTCAGCCTGAGAACGAGTGGATCCGGGCTGTGATGGCGGTGTATCCGTTGCCCCGGCCGCCCGGTGTCATGGGCAGGCATGAGGTACTGCTGCACAGCAGCAATTGGGCGGACGCCGCATGGTTTTCCAAGGGTTTTCCCGTACTGATTTCGGCAAATTTGACGACTCCTCACAGCTGAAAAACAACAAATAGACAGCGGTGTCATAAATCGTTGACAACGCTGTCTAAACTTGAATATGATCCGCCCGGTGAGCGAACAACAAACTCGTCCGTCGTTCTGAAAAGAACGCAGGAATCGAAGCAGGAGACGCAATGATGAGATACGCAGCCACTTCCCAGAAGGGCTTGGCATTCACCAGCGGAGGAGCCGCGCAAAGTGCCGGTAAGTCCGGAGCGGGAAAACACCTATTCCGCGAATTTTAAGCCAGTCTTTTAATTAGTTCGTTAGTCGAATTAAAGTGATTGCAAATGATTTCCCTGTCCAGCCAACCGTAAAACCAAAAGAGGAGATTTCCAAGTGAAAAACATGCAGACAGACCGCCCGCTGATGCGGCAACGCTTTCGCCCCAAAGTTAATCCGGTAACCGCAGCGTGCGTAACGATGTGGGCTTTGAGCGCGCCGCTTTCGTACGCCCAGCAAGCCACGGATACGTCCGCCAAAGAGTTGAATACCGTTGTAGTGACCGGTATTCGCGCTTCGCTGGATACGTCCCTCGAACTCAAACGCTCCGGACGTGGCCTGGTTGACGGCATCGTCGCCGAAGACATTGGCAAGTTCCCCGATACGAACTTGGCTGAATCGATGCAGCGCGTTGCTGGCGTGTCGATTGACCGCAATCCTAGCGGCGAAGGTTCCAAAGTCACGGTTCGCGGCGTTGGTCCCGACTACAACATGGTGTTGCTGAACGGTCGTCAAATGCCGACGGCTGTGATCAGCAACGAGACCGGCGGAGCAAACGGTTCGCGGGCCTTTGACTTCGCGAACCTCTCAACGGACTCGATTTCCGCGATCGAAGTTTACAAGACCGCACGCTCCGAAAATCCTACTGGTGGTATTGGTGCGACTATTAATATCAAGACGGCACGTCCACTCGACCTCAAGCAGCGCGTTGCAAGTTTTTCTGCCAAGTTGAACTCTGATGTATCCAATGCGCGCCTTCCTGGAGATTTTCAAGGAAAGAGCCTGACACCCGAGCTATCCGGCATTTACAGCGACACATTTGCAGATGGCACCATAGGTATTGCCATCAGTGGCAACTACTCAAAACGAGATTCTGGCTCCAACAAGGCTTATTCGCAAAATGGCTGGCGCGTCCATCCTGGAGGTGCTGACGGTGACTGGGGCGCAATCCCTGCAAAGCCTGCCGCTGGCGTGGACCCTATTACCAACCGGCCTACCGGGATCTATACAGGTACGCCCTCCTTGCGTTACTCGCTGACCTCGCTTGAGCGTGAGCGCCTTAACGGTCAGGCTACGTTGCAGTTCGCGCCGAGCAAAGACCTCAAGTTCACGCTCGACTACACGATGGCGGATAACACCACCAACAAGAAAAATGCCGAGCTATCCAGCTGGTTCAACTTTTCATGGGGTCCCACGACCTTCACAACCCGGCCCGTCCCGTCGCCGCTGGTCACGACAGCTCTATTCCCCGGTGGGGATCATGATTTGGCCATAGATACCGGCATGTACGGTGAGAAATCGCAGAACAGATCCACCGGCTTCAATGCAGATTGGAAGGTCAGTAAGGATCTGAGCGTTGAATTCGACGCGCACCATTCGACAGCCACTACCCAGCCAAATAGCCCATTTGGTACGTACTCAACGATGGACCTTGGAATGTTCGCGCAGGGCAATGCAATTGCCTACTATGACCAGAAGTTCCCGATTCTGAGCATGCCGACGACGACTTTCAGTGCAGCGGCGATGATGCAGACGGGATCGCAGTTCAACAGCAACCTGAGCGATCAGACTATTGACCAAGCCCAAGTGCGATCCTCTTACAAGCTTGACGCCGACAATAAGTTGAACACCGGACTCGGCTTCACCAAGGTCCAGAACCGTTCCGCCAGTTACAACAACCAGAACAACGACTGGGGTGGTGTTGGCGCGAAGGGTGACTATGCCAACGTCAAGTACAACAGCTCAGCAAGTATTGGCGGGTATTTTGGACAGATCCCCGGCAGCGGTGATTCACGTCTGTATCCAAACTTCATCATGGCTGACTTCAACAGCCTTCGCGATCAATTCATCAATGTGCTCATGACCAAGGGGGTCGGAGGCGGTGCACCTATGACCCGTGCCCAGGCTGAGGCCTATACCTCTGCTGGAGCCGACTACACCAAGGGCAATGACTGGCGTACGATCGAAAAATCCACTAGCGCCTATGTGCAGTGGGATCACGCGATCGAGGCATCAATGCCGATGAACGTGTCGCTGGGTCTGCGTTACGAGCGCACCGATGTCGAATCTGCGTCTCAGGTGGTACCTATTACCGCGACCTCTTGGGATTCGCAAAATGAGATCAACTATACGCGGGGAGCGCCAACTTTTGGTACCGGCACTGGCAGCTACACCTATGTGCTGCCAAGTATCGACTGGGATGCGGACCTGACCGAGGACATCAAGGTGCGCGCCAGCTACGGCGAGAATATCGGTCGTCCCGGCTGGAATGCTCTGCAGGGTGGTGTGAACATCAATGGCAGTAACGGAAATGCCGGCGGCGGCGGCGGCGGCACTGGCAACCCGGCCCTGAAGCCGCTGTTGTCGAAGAGCTTCGACCTCTCGGCTGAGTACTACTACGCCAAGTCCAGCTATATCTCGGCGGGTGCTTTCTTCAAGACCGTCACCGACGCGGTAGGGAATGCCAATGTCAGCACGACATTGCCAGGTGTGACCACTCCGATCGGCGGCGCGTACTACAAGGCCGCTCAGACGGCCTGCGGTGCCAACGCCCAACCGCTGTGCTTGCGCAACTACATCTTCGCAAACTTCGCAGGCCAGCCTGGAGTGACCGTCACCGGTGTCAATGGAGCAGAAACTCTGGGCAAGATTGCCGGACTGCCCGGCGATCCGTTGATGCCTTTTGCCGTCAACTCGTTCGCCAACCAAGAGGGTGACACTATTCAGGGCCTGGAGTTGACTGCGCAGCACCTGTTCGGCACCAGTGGCTTTGGTGTCGCGGGCAACTACACTTGGGTTATTCCCGGGCATACATTTGACGATACCAGCATAGCTCCTCAGTCTGTACTCCTGGGTATCAGCAACTCGTACAACCTTGTTGGCTTCTATGAAGACAACGCCTGGTCTGTGCGCGCGGCGTACAACTGGCGCGGTCAGTTCCTGGCGTCCAAGGCCGATGGTGGCCCAGACAACAACCCTGTCTATACCGAACCGTATGCGCAAGTGGATGTGTCGATTGGCTACAAGATTGGCAAGAACTTGACGATGCAAGCAGACTTGATCAACCTGAACGATGGGTACATCCGTCAGCATGGTCGCTCAGAAGAGCAACTGGTGTCGGTGACCCAGACCGGACGTCGTTATCAGTTTGGTCTGCGTTACAAGTTCTAAGTAATACGAGTGCCTGGCCCGTGCTGCCTCTAAGGCAGCGTGGGTTCAGGTTTACAGTCCCCATGAAGCGGAATCGACCACCTCGGCCGATCTTATTTGTGGGGACTGTTTTTATGGAATATCACGGGTGCCGCCTTTCCCTTGGCGATAATTTGTACCTTGTGTTTGATGGGACTTAATGTGACAGATGCGGTGAGACGCGTTGTAGTGTTGGGTGGTGGCTCGGCGGGCTGGATTACAGCTGCGTTGCTGGCCGTGGAACACGGCGGACTGGACACTGGGGCGCTGGAAATCACCTTGATCGAATCGCCGGATACCCCGGCCATCGGTGTGGGCGAAGGCACATGGCCGTCCATGCGCGAGACCTTGCAGCGCATTGGCCTGAACGAAGCCGACTTGGTGCGCGAGTGCGACGCTGCGTTCAAGCAAGGGTCGCGTTTCGACGGTTGGGCCACCGGTGACGGCGCAGACCGCTACTACCATCCCTTTTCGCTACCGCAAGGCTACGGCGAGGTCGACTTGGTCGGTGGTTGGCTGGATGGGTATGCAGACAGGTCCTTTGCCGAGTGTGTCGGTCCTCAGCCTCATCTTTGCAACGAGCGCTTGGCTCCAAAGCAAGTCTCGACCCCGGAATTTGCGGCAGTCGCCAATTACGGCTACCACTTTGATGCGGTCAAGATCGGGCACCTGCTGCGAAAGCATGCAGT
>JAYWAV010000161.1:0-5300 GCA_043782015.1 Rhodoferax sp.
CTGGACCAATGAGGCCTTCCCCTTCGCCGCCCTGCGCAATTTGAAGCTCGCCGGCGTGCCGGTGCTGGCCTTCCACATTTCGTATGTAGGCGAACAAGGCTGGGAGCTGCACTTTAAATACGAGGATGGCCTGGCCCTGTGGGACGCGCTGGCTGCCCTGGGCGTCACGCCGGTGGGCGTGGAAACCTACGCCAACAGCCGGCGCATGGAAAAGAGCCTGCGCCTGCAAAACGCTGACCTGCTGACCGAATACAACCTGTTCGAATGCGACCTGGCCCGCCCCAAGGTGAAGGCGGCCGATTTCCACGGCAAGGCCGCACACCTGAAATTCCGCGCGCGCGAACATCAGCCGGCCACCCTGTGCACGTTGGTCATGACCAGCAACATCGACGGCAGCGGCGTGGCGCGTTATCCCCTGGGCAACTTGCCGGTGATGGATCCTGCAACCGGTGCCACGTTGATCGATTCCGAGGGCCGGCGCTCCTATACCACCAGCATCGCCTTTGGCCCGAGCATCGGCAAGAACATTGCACTGGTCTACTTGCCGCATGTGTACTGCGAGGTGGGGCGCGAGCTGCAGATCCAGTACTTCGCGGATGTGTATCCGGTCCGGGTCGAGGCGGTGGGCTACCGGGCCCTGTACGACCCGGAGAACGTCAAGCCGCGGTCCTGAAAGACGGCGGCCATCCCGAAGCGCCCGGTCTAAACAGGTCTTGGTCGCTGGTCTCTGCTCCCGCGAGGGAATCGCCGCGTCAGACGGACATTGCGTTCACGTCGCGTTCGCTTCAGCCTTCGCGTAGGCATTGCGGATCACATCGTCGACGCCTTGCCACTCGATCCCGGGGTAGCGGTCGTTGTCAAAATACTTGGGCGACATCAAGCCCAGCGCGCCGCAGTAGCCGTACTGCATCGCAACCCACAACGGCATCACCTCGTCTTTCTTGCCGGGCTTGAAAAGCCGCACCAATGCGATGACGATGTGGAGCATGGCGGTCGGCATCACTCGCTTGAGCGCAAAGGGAGCGCCCGTCACACGCTGTGCAATGGCCTGGGCTTGCCTGGGCGTCATGGCCAGACCCGCGGGGTACAGGCACCTTGGGGTTGCCTGCTCGTCGAGGGCTGCGGCGGCCGTGAACTCGGCCGTGTTTTGCCAGGTCGTGAACTCCATCCGGTTGTCCGCTGATCCGAAATACTCGACGCGCCGCTTGTTGTAGTTGAACAGCACCCAGCCGCTGCCCAGAAGCTCGGTGAACCCGCCCTGGAAGATGGAGGTGAATTCAATGTTCGAGCGCCCGGCGCCGATGATGTCGGCCGCAGCTTGATGGAATCGACGCCGCAGATCGAAATTGCGGTGTGCACCCACCGGCAGCTTGGTGAAGTCGCCTGAGAAGTCTGACGGGATGAAGCGACGGACCTTGTCCTGAACGGCAGCCTGCAGCAAACGCGACTGCGCCCCGACGATGACTTCTTCGAGCCCCTGAAGGGTGGAAACGACGCAATGGGCGCCAGCGCAAACACGCGCCAGGTCTTCGTCGCTTTGGTAGTCCACGGGTTCGAGCACCAAGGCCTGCCCAGCGGCGTTGTCAGAAGGCTGATCGGGCGAGACCGCGGCACTGCCCACCCGGCCCTTGCGAATCAACCCGCGCACAAGCAGGTTTTGCCCATCAACCTTGGCGCGCGCCATAAGAGCGTTGCACAGCAGCTTGCCCAGTTCGCCGTTGGCCCCGGCGACAACAATGATCTTGGGATGGTGTTGCAACCGAATAGCTTCCGGCGTGGTGGCAGTGGGTCGGGTGGTCATGAGGCGTCGGTCGGAATTGAAATAGCAGGATGCGATTTATGGCTGTAGGTGCTGCACCAGAAAGCTGGCCATGGTGTCCATCGCCTCCTGCGCCGCGTCGAGCACACCAAGGCTCGAAGGGAACACATGCGGCATGTTTTGCCAGACGTGCACGCTGGCGTTGGCGCCTTGGGCTTGCGCGCGTTCGGCATACCGCAGCGAGTCGTCAAGGAGCACCTCGCTGGTGCCAACGTGCACCTGGGTCGGTGCCAGGCCACCTAGTGCGCCGTACAAGGGTGAGGCCAAGGGCCCGGTCGGATCCTGCGAACCCAGATACTGGTCTGCGCAGGTCTTGAGCATGCCGACAGTGATGAATGGGTCCTCCTCGGCGCGCGTGGTGCAGCTCGATCCGGTCAGGGCCAGGTCGGTCCAAGGCGACATCACCACACAACAGCGGGGTGCAACGCCCTTGCCGGCCTCAGCATCTGCGTGGGCCAACGCAAGCGTCACCAAGGCCAGACCGCCACCTGCGGAGTCACCGACGAGTCCGATCGCCTGGAACCCGTTGGCATGCAGTCCGCGGTAGGCCGCGTGCGCGTCGTGTACGCCGGCAGGAAACGGCCGCTCCGGTGCCAATGCATAGTCCGCCACGAAGGCCGCCGTGCCAGTCCTGGCTGCGAACTGGCCGGCAAAGTGGCGGTAGGCGCTGGCCGAACCCAACATGTAGGCACCGCCATGCAGGTAGAGCAGTACCGCACCGGCACGGGCGCCGTTTGGACGGCACCAGAAGCCGTTGACGCCACCGACCGTGCCCGCTTCGTACACCACATCCGGCGCAGCTGGCACGGCTTCGATCATGACATCGTAGGCCGGCCGCGCCAGTGGGCTGCTCATTGCACCTTTGAATGGAGCGGCTTGCGCTCGAATGGCAGCGACGGTTGTGTCGTCTTTGGGGCTTGGTGCGTGCTGAACTTTATTGGGTTGCATGGCGGATTTCCGTGCTGATCGTGGTTTGGCCATGGTAGGTCGCCCAAACTCAAACAGATAGACAAAAAATCGATACACAATGTCTCAAAAATGGGCCAACTCATGAATCTGATTGCGCTGACTGACTTCAATCTGGTTGCAACCCATGGTGGCTTCGGACGGGCCAGCCGTGCCAGCGGCAGACCCAAGGCGACGCTATCGCGCCATGTCATCGAACTGGAAGAAGCCCTCGGCATCCGCTTGCTTGAGCGGGCCGGCCGCTCGTTCAGGCTCAGCGAGGAAGGCAAGGCACTGAACGCCCGCACCGAAGGTTTGGTGAGCGAGATTGCGGAGGTCGCGCGCGACCTGACAGAGGGACGAGGGCGTCCGCGCGGCACGCTGCGCGTGAGCTCACCGGTGACCTTCGGGCACTCGGCCATGGGGCGACTGGCTGCCCAATTTGCAACCCGCTATCCGCAAGTGCAGTTAGTGGTCACCGTGGAGGATCGGCAAGTGGACCTGATCGAGGAGGGGTACGACGCCGTCATACGTGTCAACCCTCGGCCTGACAGTGAACTCGTCGGGCGCTGCTTTCAACGTGATCATCTGCTGGTGGTTGCGGCGTCTTCGCTCCCGATGCCTGGCAATGGCCCTGAGGCCATCGCGGACTCCGTCGTACCGGCGGTCGTGGGCGTCGAAGCTCCGGACCTGGACACCTGGACTGCTGTCAACGGCCCGTCCGAACTCAAGTTCCTGCGCCAAGCCGTGCTGAGGCTGCCTACGCCGCTGATGGTGCGCGACGCGGTCTTGGCAGGTGCAGGCGCGGCCATGTTGGCACACGACCTAGTCGCCGCTGATCTGGCAGCACAACGCCTGTGCAGTTGGGGCGTCGTTCCAAACCGGAGCATCGAGCTCTGGGTTCTGCACACGTCGCGACGGCTGATCAGCAGCAAGGTGTCGGCGTTCGTGGAATTTCTTTGCGCGGCCTCGAAGCCACATCCATGACGGGCAGCCCAGCGCCACCGAGTGCCGGCTGACCCAATACAACCTGTTCGAATGCGACCTGGCCCGCTCCAAGGTGAAGGCCGCCGATTTCCACGGCAAGGCCGCGCACCTGAAGTTCCGCGAGCGCGCGCATCAGCCCGCCATGCTGTGCACCCTGGTCATGACAAGCAACGTCGACAGCACCGGCGTGGCCCGCTACCCGCTGGGCAGCCTGCCCGTGATGGACCCCGCGAACGGCGCCACCCTGATCGACGCGCAGGGCCGGCGCTCCTACACCACCAGCATCGCCTTCGGGCCGACCTTGGGCAAGAATATCGCGCTGGCGTACCTGCCGCATGCTTATGCCGAAGTGGGGCGCGAACTGCAGATCCAGTACTTCGCGGATGTCTATCCAGTCAGGGTCGAAGCGGTGGGGTACAAGTCCTTGTACGACTCGGAGAACGTCAAGCCGCGGTCTTGACAGCGAGCATTTTTGAAAGGCGACGCACATCGCCGTCTTTGGAACGGGAACTGCACGGCTATTTGAAGATTCTTCTCGCTTTAAGTGGAAGAAGTTCTTGCAATACTGGCAACGGATTGAATTCCGGGTCTTTGTGCAGCAACACAGCGCCTTGCTCAGCAGCGCATGCGGCGATCCAGGCGTCTGCAATCGATAGCGGATACAGCGCCTTGTATTCAGCGGACTTGGCCAGCAATGTTTCGCTGTTTGACATCCACTCTACCGGCAAGGCCAAGCATTGCTGGTAGGCCAGTTGCCCAGCCACCCTGTCCTCGTCCCGCCATACGCGGTAATAAACCTCCATCAGGGTGATGAAGCAACCAAAGCATTTGGCCTTGCCGCTGCTGGCAAGGCCTAGCACCTCGGCAACACGGTCGGCACCAGCCTCATCGTCACGCAAGGTTAGAAGGGCTGAAGTATCCAGCAAGAATCGATTCATTCCCGCGCCAAATCCTGTTTGCGCGCGGCAACCAGACGCGCAGTTGCGCCACCTTTGCCCTGTCCCCTGAAAGCGTCGATCGGGTTGGATCGCACCGGCACCACACGGATGCCGCCATCGTCCAGGATCCATTCCAACCGATCAGCCGGGCCCAGGTGCAGCTGGTGTCGTATCGCTGCGGGTACAACGGTTTGTCCTCTCGCGGTAATGGTGCTTTGCATCGAAACCTCACGACAACTGAATTATCAAAGGACTTCCATTGTAATTCAGTCAGCGCCGCCGTCACGTCGGAGGAATATGCTGTGTCCAGGTCGCCGTCAGATTACCCCAGGCAGCCAACTTGCAGTGATCCAGCACGATACCCCCCTGGATCATTGCCGGGTACGGCCGCAGGCCCGTCGGCGTACCGCAAGCCGAACCGCCACAAGAGCCAAACCACCAATATCGTAGTCGCGGCCTTGCTGCGCGATGGTGGTAGCGCGCGCACCGTACTGCGCGCCTGTTTGAACGGGCAGTACCAACCGGTGCTTGGCCCGGCATTGCTCGCGGAGTACGAAGATGTGCTGGGCCGTCCAAGACCGGGCCAGGACCGGGCGTCGAGTTGATCGAGA
>JAYWAV010000162.1:0-5296 GCA_043782015.1 Rhodoferax sp.
TTCGGTGTGAACGGTGCGCAACGGCCTCGTCGGGCGTATCAATGAAATGCGCTAACTTAATGGCATTGGTGTGGGGGCTGGGAGCTAGAAACTCCTGGCTACCCGATTAGCCATCACTGCGTTTTATAAGGAACAGACAGTTAGCGACAATCGCAACTGCTAAGCCGTGGCCGAAGCAGCTTTCTAATCTGGAAAATAGTTCTATTCAATGCTTCAATTTAGGTTGGCGACCAGATGGGCTGCAAGCCGGGTGCCAAGCGCCGACTTTATACACGGCAGTGGAGTTCAGTCACTACGAAAGGAGCGGTAGATATGTTTATACATGGGCTATGGAATTCCGCACTGAATGGACTACGCGCACCTTCGGTGCAGGCGGCACTCTCAGCGACTTGCTCCTGTCGAAATCATCGAGCGGATGCGCCGACCGCAATTCCGGATGAGCGTCATCAGTTTTTCAACACTTAGTTGCCTCCAAGGGACATGCGCTCATTGAGCGCTCCCCTTGGCGCAAGCAAGCTCGGCTCTCTATTTTGTCCCGGGCAGTTCCAGGAATGGAGCGCCAAACTTGAAATTCATGGTGACGCCACTATTGGATTTGCCATTCGAGAATCCGCGCTCGCTCACGCTGGCAACTTGAACCCAAAGGTTTTCACCAAATCCCAGCTTGAATTCTGCGCCAATCGATGTGTGGTACCTATTCTCTCGAATCTGGTCTCCAAGACGCACTCGGCCTCGGCCCGACTCAACAAAGGTATGCCATTTTTCCTTGCCCAACTTTAGACGAATCGCTGCGTCGTTTGAGTCCTCACGAAGCAACTTCGTAGCGTCACTGGCATTCGGTGACCTATCGTTGACCTTCTTGCCCAAATAGCCCTGAAGCAAGAAGCGAAAGGCACCTACTTCGTCTTTCGGCTTCCCTGCGAACATCCCATATGAACCGGAAACCCAATATGCCGCGACATCCGGGGCCCGGTCGGTCAGTGCACCTGATTGCGAATACCAAGACTTTCCGTAGCCAACGTAGACTGCCGGTTGCGCCCAGAGCGGCCTATCCATAACGTCGTTCGTGAGCGGATTGCACTTGTCAAGACCATTCCCGGCAGGCGTTGGGTCAAGATTCTTTCCGCCCTTAAGAGGCGCCATAGGCGTCTCTCTCAAGCACTTTGCGGTCGCCTCCCAATAGAGGCCTGGGTCACCCTGGTCGTAGATACCAACTCTGACCCCCCATGCGGACCGCGACGCGCCAGTCGCCTCAGCGGATGTGGTCGCTAGCGAAACCGTTGTGCGTGCCAGTAACCGCTTCCAGTAATTAGTGAAATTCAGGTCGCTCGTGCTATTTACGTTGCCATAGGCAGTTCCGCCGGTGATGTACTGCTTGAAGAATACTGAGGCGGGCGACATGTCGACGGCAAAGCCACTAACTGGCTTACCATCCTTTCCAAGGCCTCGGATGAGGGAAGTTGCAAAATCGTTGATCGTGCCGGGCCGCTGAACTTTGTCAGGTGTGATGCCCAGAACCGCAAACGCTGGACTGTTGGGCACAGACAAATCCAACTGCGCGTAGTCGGCTAGCTTATCAAATGCAGACTTCTTATCGGCTTCGGTTTTCCCAGATGCCCCGGCTGTTGTGCTGCCTGCAGAAGACGAGGCTGCGTCAGGTTTGGCCGCCGCTTGTAGTTCAGCCACGGCACCAACACTTGTTGATGCAGCGGCTGCCGTCGTTGTGGCACTCATAGGTGCCGGGGATGGGCTTTCGACCGTGGCCGGTGCCAGACCTGGCATTGCTAGCACGATGCACTGCCTTTGGGCGGGGTCAACCGGCGGAGGGTCTTGGCACGCAATAGTCACTGGCCCCTGAATCACTCCGACAAGTTTGAACCCTGCCGGTACTGGCTGCGCTGCAACGCCGACCGGCAGATATGCCAGTACCAGAAAACTGACCCGAAGCGCGCTCATGCATTTGCTCCCGGCAACATCGTTCCGAGCATCGGTGGAGCAAGGTTGACGCCATCGTAGATGATGTCGTCGGCGAACTGCCCTGCGGCGATGGCGGCTGAGTACTGACCTGTCGCTAAGGCTTCGCCATTCGTTTGGCGCACCTTTGCGGTAACACTGTAATCACCGAGATTCCCAGCGCTACGAACGGCCTGAACGCCCCACTTGATATATGAGGCTCTAGGGTCAATTTGAAAGAGCCAGTTTGCTCGCCCGCCATTCTCGGTCGTGACTGGTGGTCCGTTGCCATCAAAGCCAATCCCTTGAATGACGGTGTCATTCGCATCGAATACTGCAGCTTGCACACGCGCCAAGGGTCCGCCAAAGACTTCTACAGACAACGAGCCTGTCTGACCAGAAAGCATGATGGTTGACCCGAACTTGATACGACCGTCCAGAGTGATGGGCATACACTTCTCCTGAAATGAGTTCAACGATTTACGTCTTTGACGCTGCTACACCGTCCTGCCGCCAGGCAACGCCACGGGAGTTCCCTGTTTGTTGACCAAGGGTGCATTCACCGTGTTAGAGCCAGCAGGGTTCTGATTTGCTTCAAGCACTTGCTTGCCTGCGGTCTGGGCAACGGCGCTAACGCCAAGCAGGGCAAGCCATGCGCCATCGAAAACCGGGTATGCCAAGTCTTTAATCACTGAATCAAAAGCAATTATTAATAATACCAAATTTACAACAATCGCTTGTACACGATGCAATTGCTGCGTGCCATCCCACCCCGTAACAAGGTCGGAGAGAAACCCAGAAGATTTGATATAGGGGCGTGTGCCAGCCGAGCTGTCCACGGCCATCGACACTGCCATGGTCGCGGCACTCAAGCCAAGCAATGCCACAATAGTCGGCTCCGGAGACGGAAGTTCGCCAAGGACCAGTCTAATAAACAATCCTGCTGCAACGATGAAGAACAGCCAGAGTCCTGTCTGTAGCCTAGCTAGGCTAAATGTTGCACGCTTCAAAACGGGCTTAGTCCACAGCGAAAATACTGCGGGCTTGCTCCCGTGTGCCTGAGCAGGCGCGTCCCTAAATAGGTCAGAGCCAAAAAGGGCCCATAGAAAGAATGCTGCCAACAAGCCAATAGTAATGAACGCAGCTTTCTCTTGACCCTCCGTGGTCACACGAACATTGGGTCCAGGCGCCCGCGCAAGGTCAACTGGTAAGGTGTTCGCGGTCGAGTCCCATCCAAGAGCGACGCGAAGCGGAGTAGCCTCAGTCATTATTCGGTCTCGGTATTGCGCCATCCAAAATGCTCTTGTCGTCTTGTTCGCCGCGATACGAAATCTCAGCAGAACGGTTCCTTCGGACGTCGGCTCCACACCAATCAAGCTTCCGTCTGTTCCACTGGGAATCCCATTCAGAAACAGTCGAGGCTTGAGTGGACTGACCTTGCCGTCCTTCATGGCGCTGTCCCAAGATTTTCTTGAGACGATGACGACCAAATCACCGCTACCCGAAAGTACGCCCCTGGTGGCTGTATTCGACGTGCAGGCGTCCGGAGCCAAAGGTGAGTCGACACGTAGTTTGCTAATCGACTCCGGCGTGGCACCTGATGCCGGTGTCGGCGGTGTCGCTGCCGTGGATATTGGCAACGCCAGGGTGCAGAGAACTTCCAGCGCTACTTGATTTGTTTGTGCCTGAGATGGTGATGACAGCATAAGTGCCGCCATCGCTGAAATCCCTAAGAGGAATGTGCGACTGAGAGAGGTCGCATCCCTCAGAAGGGGATAGGTGCACATAGTTGGCCTCATCGTCGCCCCAATCAATGCTGCGGACAGAACGCTGTCAAACCAAACAATCTGTACCAAGCAACTTGGAAATTGTTCTGGCTTGATGATTATTGTGGCTAAAGCTTGTTCGGACTTCATCACTTCTGATGACATTGTGCAAAGCCCAAGCGCCGAACTAGGGGGTAGGCTTGCATTCAGAACGGCAACCGCCGGGCTACTCTGCATCCACCTGCCCATGGCGGTGGGTGATCTCAAGCCGCGCGACCTGCCCGAGTTCAAGTGGGTCAACGCCGTATTGGGCAATCTGAAGACCACGTTGGCCGGCGCGTTCCACGCGCTGAGGTGCAGCAAGTACGGTGAGCACTACCTGGCCGCCTTCTCCTACCGTTTCAATCGTCGCTTCGACCTTCGCGGCCTCGTCGCAAGACTCATTGTCGAAGTCGTGCGGGCGAAACCAAACAAGGAGCAGGGCGTCAGGGCTCATGCTGAGACACGTTTCTAATCAGGACTGGCTTTGCAGTTGTTGACCCCATCATGGAAGGAGTCGACTGCGCGGCTGTCCTTGTGGCTGGGTATTTCTTTATTGCGAGGCGAGGAAGCCATCTCGAAGTCGGGCATTTCGATGCTGTTGAAAGTAGCGCTGGCTGCCCAGTTTGATGGCTAACGTACAAGCTAACCGGCCTATTGCGGCGGGCTGGGGTTTGGGCTAGGCTTTTATAGCCCAAATGCCGGCCTGCCGCAACGGGTCCGGTTGACCGCCAGGTTAGGCCTCAGTGCGCAGACTCTTTGCGAGAGATTCATGATCGTACGATGTAATCTCGAACGGATTGCCGTCAGGGTCTGTGAAGTACAGAGACCAAGCAACCGCATGATCTACCGCCTTAACTTCTTGTTTGAAAGTTTCACCAAGGTGAATCTGCCAGGCTAAGAACTCCTTTGCGCCGACACCAAATGCAATGGTGGATCTACATTTCTCCTTCTTGGACTCGAATAGCGCGAGGTGTACGCTACCGCTCGAATCTGAGATCGTCAGTGGACCGCCATCATTTGCCCAGAATTCAAGGTCAGTGATTGGTTTCATTCCCAGTACCTTGTGATACCAGTTTGTTGCAATCCCTCGATTTACGACATATACATGAATGTGGTCGATTGATTTGAGTATCGGCGTCATGGTGGTCTTTGCATTTAAGAATGCTGGCGTTACGCGGCGTCTGACTCTGAGGCCTAACGTACAAGCTAACCGGACCGTTGCGGCAGGCTGGTATTTGGGCTAGGCTTTTGAAGCCCAAATGCCGGCCTGCCGCAATGGGTCCGGTTGAGCGCCCGGTTAGGCATCACCCTGAAAATACCGCGAACTACATCAATTCGGCTCGACGAGACGTCTCGCCTCAAAAGAAAAACCCGTAATTCGAGTTGCTGGAGAAGAATATGCACATCCAAGCTTCTCCGGCCAAGCAGTATTTCTTCAACAAGCCGTGCTGTCGCAATGCATTCACACTATCCGCAGTGCTGCCTAACCGGGCGCTCAACCGGACCTATTGCGGCGGGCCGGCATTTGGGCTATA
>JAYWAV010000163.1:0-5274 GCA_043782015.1 Rhodoferax sp.
TGATGAGCTCCTTCATTCCATTTGCGGAGCCAGCCAATCTGGCCCCTACAAACAAGACAACGAAGCCCGCCGCTGCTTTCTTCCATCCGGATATGTAAATAATTGAAACAGCGCCTGGGGCGAGGCACTTACTGTTTGTCTGTGCCGACCAGCCCCCAGCCGTAGACCGGATCGCGGCCCGGTGTTCCCAGGTCCTGGGCTGATTCCGCCAGACGCGCGATGGCGGCTTGCGCCGCAGCGACATCCGGGTAGGGCAACTGCCGCGCCAGCAAGCTTGCGACGCGTGGCGCCGCGAACGAGGTACCGCGCACAGAGCGGTAGCCACCGCCTGTCTGGGCTGCGCTGGCATAAACACCCTGCGCAGCAAACATGACCTGCGGGCCTTGCGCCGCTTCGGGCAATACCCGCTGCAAGCCCGTCACCCCGGTCACGCCCACGACACCCGCATACGACGCGGGATACAGCGGCGGCGCGGCCGGTCCGTCGTTGCCCACTGCCGCCACCAGCAGATGGCCCCTGCGGACCATGGCTTGCACGCTGCGTTCCAGCAGGCGGTTGGCAGGCCCGACCAGGCTGATGTTGACGACCGCCACATGCTCACGCGCCATCCACGCCAGCGCCGAGGCCACATCTTCGGCCGAGCCGCCCGCCGGCTGGCCACAGTAAATATCGGCGGTGTAGAGAGTGGCAACCGCTTGCTGGTTTGCCCGGTCTTGTCCCACCAGTAGAGAGGCCACGGCGGTGCCATGGGCACCGGGAAGCACCTTGTCTTGGCAGCCCCATGGATGCAACTCGGTGCGCTGCAGCGCCGCGTGCTGGGCATCGACCCCGCTGTCAATCAAACCGACGCGTATCGGTCCGGTGGCCGCTGCACTGGCGGACACACTGGTGCCAGTGCCAGCATCCCCACTCGCGGTATAGATATGGTTGAAATCGATCTCAAGCTGAGGCTGCAAATCCCGCAGCACGGTCAACGCGCGTGCGATAGGCATGTTGCCCGGTGGGCCCAGCACCACCTGGTGCAAGTCCAGCTCGGGCAGCGTCTGTTCGCGCAACCGCACAAAGCCCAGCGCGAGGGCAGCCGCCACTGCGGCTGGCGACGGCGACAGCAGCACCAGCTCTCCGCGGCGCACGGGTTCACCGGCCGGGTCGGCCTCCAGCACGTCCGCGTGTTTGCGCAGCAGCGCGCGCACCGCCGCCAGCCGCAGTGGTTGCAATGGCAAGGCGTCACGCGTGGTGTCCAGCGTTTGCTGCACAGGCAGTTGGGGCAACGAAGGAATGGAGAGTGACGGCAAGCCAAGCCGGCCGCCACCCAATTGCGCGTAAGCGGGCGCCGCCCCAATCAGCCCCGCGAAGCCGACACAGGCGGCTATGCGAACGGGCTTGCACAATGGCAAACGCAGCCCCAAAGAGGCCGCACAAAGAGAAAATGGCATGTGCATGCGATGATAACGAGCACTACTGGGAAGAAAATCCCTCCTTCACGCGTTGTACCTGAAATAGATGGCAGACCTTTCACCGACTGTGCGCGACGCGATTGCCGCCTTGCTGCCGCGCCTGCGGCGGTTTGGGCGCACGCTTGCGCGCAACCGGGAAGATGCCGACGATCTGGTGCAAATCGCCGTGGAGCGCGCCCTGACGCACTCCCACCAGTGGCAACCCGGCACGCGACTGGACAGCTGGATGTTTCGAATCATGCAAAACGCCTGGATAGATGAAAGCCGCGCCCGCGCGCGCCGCCAGCAAACCTTTGTCGAAGAAGAGGCGGGTGAACACGTGGGCGTGAACCCCACCGATGCGCAGATCGACGCGATTGCGGTGCGCAAGGCGGTAGCCCAACTGAACGACGAGCAGCGCGCAGTCGTCGGCCTGGTGCTGGTCGAAGGCCTGCCCTACAAGGAGGCCGCTGACGTACTGGGCATCCCGATTGGCACCCTGACCAGCCGCCTGGCCCGCGCCCGCGACGCTTTGCAGGCCATTCTGGCTACCCCTACCGGAGCACGCGTATGACCTGGAGCGACAGCACCCTGATGGCGTTTGCCGATGGTGAACTGGACGCCAGCCAGAGCGCCCAGTTGCAAGACGCACTGCCGGGCGACAACGCCCTGCAACAACGCCTGGAAGCCATCACCCGGCAACGCGAACGCCTGTCCGCCGCGTTTGCGCCGGTGCTGGACGAACCCGTTCCGGATCGCCTGAGCGCATTGCTGCGCGAACCGACCGCTGTAAGCGCCAATGTGATTGATATGGGCGCGACACGGGCCCAAAAAGAATTGCTTGCCACCCTTCAAGAGCAACCCGCCCCTGCACCGCGCAGGGCGCGCTCCTCCTGGGCCCAGTGGGGCGGGATGGCTGCCAGTCTGGTTTTGGGTGTCGTGATGGGCACCCAGTTCAACCCCTCTACCGGGGATGCCGGCATAGGGCTACAAGACGGCAAACTGGTCGCCGGTGGGGTGATCGAAAAATCGCTGACCATGCAACTGGCCAGCGACAACGGACGCGGTGCTGCAGTCACGGTGCAATTGAGCTTCGTCGACAAACGCGGCCAGTACTGCCGCACTTTCAGCACCGGGCAGTTGGCGGGGTTGGCTTGCCAGGATGCAAGCCATTGGGTGGTAGAGCACCTGGCCACCGCAGACGCCACACCCGACACAGACATGCGCCAAGCCAGTAGCGCCCTGCCCCGCGCAGTATTGGATGCCGTCGATCAGCGAATTTCCGGAGATGCGCTCAACGCCGATGCCGAACGCGCAGCCCGCGCACAGGGCTGGAAACGCCGGCCCTAACGTTATGGCACCCGCGCCTCGGCCGGCTTCTTACAGGACCGCAACCTCGGCAATGGCGTTGGCCATGTATTCGATTTTCTGCTGCATGTCAGCATCGGAGTCCGCATAGCGGGCGGCAATTTCGACGAATTCGGGGTGCACTTCCATGAAGGCATCGACCACATCCGGATCGAAGTGTGCTCCGCGCTCGCCAAAAATCACGGTAATGGCTGCATCGTGGCCGATGCCGTCCTTGTAGACCTTGTTGCTGATCAGCGCGTCGTACACGTCGGCGACGGCCACGATGCGTGCTGACAACGGAATCTGGTTCTCTGACAAGCCTTGGGGATATCCATGGCCGTTCCATTTTTCCTGGTGTGAGCGGGTCAGCTCCTTGGCAATCGCCAGCAGCGGCGACGCCTTTCCGAGTGTCTTCTCAGCGCGCACGATGGCGTCATAGCCCAGCGTGGTGTGCGTGCGCATGATGGCGACTTCGTCGGGCGAGAGGCGGCCAGGCTTGAGCAGGATGCGGTCCGGAATGCCCACAGTACCCATGTCGTATAGCGGCACACTCGCACACAGTGATTCGACATACGCCGGGGTCAGTTGCTGGCCCAGCACCGGGTGCGCGCTCAACCTCGTGGTCAGTACGCGTACGTAGTTTTGCACCCGCAGGATATGGCTCTCGGTGTCTGACTCGCGCAACTCGGCCAGCGTGGCCAGCGCAAACAGCACGACCTTGTGCGCGTGCAGCGACTCCGCGGTATCGGGACTCAACATGGATTGCGAGGCAGGCATGGTTATTCTCCTGAGGGCGCGTTGTTCAACTTCAGCGGCGCCTGGTACAACCACAACATTTTGCCACCAGGCGTGCGTATTTGTGCCACTGATTGCAGCGTGCGCGCCTCAAACTCCAGGCTCGCCATCCAGGCGCCAGGACGCAGTTCGCGCGCCGCTTTCTGGGCTGCCCGCTCCATGCTTTCCGGCCTTTGAAACAGGTACACCATGTCGTAGGAAGACCAGTCGGCCTTCCAGATATCGCCCCGGCGCACACGCGCCCACGGGCAGCGCAGGGCGCACAGAAAACGCAGCGGCCAGGAAAACTCCAGGCCGTGGAGTTGCGCCATTGGATAGGCCCGCTGCAAAGCCTGCAAGCCGTGGCCCAAACCACACCCCGCATCGAGCATGCGCGCACCATCGGCCAGCGGCGCATGTTGCGGCAAATTGGTCAATGCATCCAGCGGCGTAGGGAACAGCGGCGCATCGCGCCATGCGTTCATCGGATAGACCAGCAACAACAGGCCCAATGGCAACAGCCAGGCCCAAGCCGGCAAGGCGCTTCCGCCCACCAGCCCCAACGTCAACGCCAGCGACACCGGGAAGCCCGCGGCAATCAGGCCGCGGCGCCACCAGCTCGCACCCCACAGACTCTGCAACACGCCCAGCGCACTGGCCCAGGCCAGTGACCATTGCAAGGCGACGCCCTGCTCCCACAGCGTACGAAACAGCGTCCAACACAGCACCCAGGCTATGATGGCTGGCAAGGGCCAAGGCCAACAGGCGGGGTTAATGCGACGCAGAAGATTTTTCATAAAAGGACCGCCAGCGCTTATGGAATGTGCGCTGGAAGCTCCTAATTTAATAGCGGTCTAGCGCGTAGCGCCAGGCGAGAGCCGGTCAATCAGGCCGTTGAGTTCGTCGAGCGAACCAAACTGGATCACCAGCTCACCCATCTCTTCCATACGACCATTACGCTTGACGCGCTTCTTGATGTGCACATCGACTTGCGCCATCAGCAGGTCGGACAGTTCTTCTTCCACGCGTTTGAGGTCGCGTGACTTTTCCTTGGGCGGCTTCTGCGGCGTGAGCGAAAACTCGGCGCTGAGTTTCTTCACCAAGCTCTCGGCCTCGCGCACACTCAGCTTTTTGGTGGCGATCTGGTTGGCGGCGGTGATCTGCGTCGCGCGGTCCAGCGCGAGCAGCGCACGGGCATGGCCCATGTCGATGTCACCGGCCATCAGCATGGTCTGCACCGGGTCGGCCAGGTTCAGCAAGCGCAACAGATTGGAGGCGGCACTGCGCGAACGGCCCACCGCTTTCGCAGCGGTTTCGTGTGTCAGGCCAAACTCCTTGATCAGGCGCTGCAGCCCCTGCGCTTCTTCCAGCGGGTTCAGGTCTTCGCGCTGGATGTTTTCGATCAACGCCATCGCGGCGGCGGCCTCGTTGGGCACATCGCGCACCAGCACCGGCACGCTGTCCAGCCCGGCCAGCTTGGCAGCACGGAAGCGGCGCTCGCCAGCGATGATTTCATAGATGGGGCGTTTGCGTCCATCGCCAATGTGTTTGGCCGCGTCCTTGTCGTCCAGACGGCGAACCAGGATGGGTTGCATGATGCCCTGCGCCTTGATGCTCTCGGCCAGCTCGTACAACGCGCCCTCATCCATGCGCGTGCGCGGCTGGTACACGCCGGCCACCATGTCGGCCAGCATCAGCGTGCTGGGCAGGCCCG
>JAYWAV010000164.1:0-5259 GCA_043782015.1 Rhodoferax sp.
CTGAATTAGCTCGTCAAGCACTTCATCGCTGCGCAGTGACCATGTGGACGCAAAACATCGCCAGAACGTCCAACCGGCCCGCTCAAGGACACGTTGACGGTTCATGTCCGCCGCCCACCTGTCAGGCCCGTGGAACTCATCCCCATCGCATTCGATAGCCAGGCGCGCGTCATTCTCCCCTTCCACCACCATATCAATCCTGAAGGAACCCGCCTTAACTTGAGGAACAACTCGATAACCCTTGTCGAACAGTGCGGTGTAAACCTGCTTCTCGAAGCCTGATTCGCAGAGTTCAATCAGATTTTTGCTGTCATCGGAGTTGCCTTCAAGGGGCTTGCTGAAATGGCCAAGGAGCCCCGCGCGCAGGTCCAGCTGAGAAAGGTCAGACATCTTGACCGAACGCACCAAGTACATGCGGTCGCGAGCCCGGCTGCCGGCAACGTTGAAGCGCTGCTCGAACATATTCCCTGAAAGTGCCCTGGACGCCCTGGGGTCCGCGACCATGGATAAGAACATGATGTCGCGTTCGCTCCCCTGGAATACGCGGGCGTCGCCACATTCGAACTTACGCCGCATGAGCTCCGCTGCGTCACAACGTGTGCGCACCAACGAATCGATGTACTTTGCCTGTTCAGGCCCCAAAAGAGAAACTATGGGTATTCCGGTCGATCGTGACCACTGATTCCGGTTTATCGTGACCGGCGATTCTGGTAGATCGTGACCGCTCATTCCGGTCGATCGTGACCGGGCATTCTGGTTTATCGTGACCACCGATTCCGGTTTACCGTGACCGGCTGGTGGCGACCTAGATTAGCCCCTTCACGGTGCCCACGCGGGCTCAGGCCACAGATCTATTCGAATCGACAAGCAGCGTGAGGAGCTGCGCATATTTGTCCCACCCCGAACAGGCTAGTCTCAGCACCTTTTGCTGGAGCCGACTTGCCCGATACCCGAAGGATCACTATGCGTCAGATCAAAGACGTCCTGCGTCTCAAACTCGAACTCCGCCACTCCCACCAGCACATTGCAGCCGCGCTTGGCATCTCCAAGGGGGTAGTTGCCAAGTACATCAAACTTGCCGGTGACAAGGGCCTGTACTGGCCCCAGATCGAGCCGATGAGTGAGACGGAATTGCACAACCGTTTGCTGGGCTCGCCCCAGCGCGCCAGTAGCTTTGTCGCCCCCGACTTCGCCCAAATGCATCAGGAGCTACGCCGCAAGGGCATGACGCTGATGCTGCTGTGGCAGGAGCACAGCGAGAGCCACCCGGACGAGACCATCCACAGCTATTCGCAGTTCTGTGAGAACTACCGCCGATTCGCCAAAACCCTCAAGCGCTCCATGCGCCAGATCCACCGCGCTGGCGAGAAGCTCTTCATCGACTACGCCGGCCCCACGGTGGCCCTGGCAGACGGCAACCGAGCCCACATCTTTGTCGCCGCAATGGGAGCATCTGGCTACACATTTGCCTATGCCACAGCACGCGAGACCATGGCCGACTGGCTGGGTGCGACGGCACAGGCACTGCGGTTTTATGGCGGTTGTGTTGAGCTCATCGTGCCTGACAACCCCAAAGCCCTGATCGCCAATGCGGACCGCTACGAACCCAGAGCCAACGACACGGTGCTGGATTTCGCGCGCCACTACAACACCTCGGTGTTGCCAGCGCGTCCACGTCGGCCCCAGGATAAAGCCAAAGCAGAGTCGGCCGTGCAAGTCGTTGAGCGCTGGATCCTGATGCGTCTTCGCCACCACCGGTTTGAGACGGTCGATGATGTCAATGAAGCCATTGTTCCGCTGCTACAGCAGCTCAACAACAAGGCGTTCCAGAAGCTCCCCGGAAGCCGGGCCAGTGTCTTTGTCGAGATCGATGCACCGGCCCTGCGGACCCTGCCAATGCAGGCCTGGGAGCTGGCCGAATTCAAAACGGTAAAGGCACACATCGACTCTCACATCGAATTTGATGAGCACTACTACAGCGTGCCCCACCCACTGATCGGGCAGTCGATGGAGGTACGAGCCACACAGCGCGGCGTAGAGGTTTTGCACCGCGGCCAGCGGGTTGCCAGCCATGCGCGCAGTGCCCACAAAGGCAAGTTCACCACCTTGCCCGAGCACCTGCCTGAGGCCTACCGGGCACACATGCAATGGAGCCCTGAGCGCCTGATCCATTGGGGTCTGGACATTGGCGTGGCCACGGGCAGCCTGGTCAAACGAATGTTGGAGGCGCGCCAACATCCGGAGCATGGCTACCGGGCCTGTCTGGCATTGCTGTCACTAGCCAAGCGCTTTGGCAAGTCAAGACTGGAGGCAGCATGTCTGATCGCTCTGGAGCTGGGCACCACCAAGGCCAGCCACGTGCGCGACATTCTGGTCAATGGGCGTGACCTGATCAAACCCAGCACCCCGGCGGAGTGGGTCAGTCCGGCGCACGCCAATGTGCGCGGTGCAGCCTACTACCAATGATGGCGGTGCGCCCGCCATGTGCGTGCACAGCCACGACAACAAAAACCCAAACCCAAACCCAAACACCAAGGAATACACCATGATGATGAACACGACACTGGAGCAACTGCGCGAGCTCAAACTCGCTGGCATGGCCACCGGCCTGCAGGAGCAACTCACCCAGGCGGGCATGACGGCCATGAGCTTTGAGGAGAGGTTCTGCCTGCTTGTGGACCGGGAGGTCCACTGGCGCAGTGACAAGCGCCGGGCGCGCTTGCTCAAAGAGGCCAACCTGAAGTTCCCCCAGGCATGCATTGAAGATATTGACACCCGCGCCGGGCGCGGCCTGGACCGTAGCGCCGTGATGAGCTTGGCGTTGGGCAACTGGATCAAGAATGGTCACAGCGTGCTCATCAACGGGCTGACTGGTACGGGCAAGACCTGGTTGGCCTGTGCCTTGGCACAGTACGCCTGCAGGCGCGGTCACACAGCGTTGTACCAGCGGGTGCCACGCCTGGGTGAGGATCTGCGCATTCGTCACGGAAATGGGACGTTTGGCAAGTGGCTGATTGCCTTGGCCAAGACAGACGTGCTGCTGCTTGACGATTGGGCAATGGCGGGCATCGATAGCCAGACACGAGCCGACCTCATGGAAATCATCGATGACCGGGCTGCCAATAAGGCCACCATCATTGCCAGTCAACTACCAATTGAACACTGGCATGCATGGATCGGAGACCCCACAATCGCGGACGCAATTCTGGACCGGATTATGCAAAAGCATCATCGGTTCAACCTCACCGGCGACTCATTGCGGCCGAATTCAAAACCAACGGATTGAGCAGAAGGGCGGGCGCAGTAGACGACTGCTTGCATGCAGCGCTCAAGGAACACCATGTGCCTTGCTCTCACGCTCGCCCGCCGTGGATAACTGATCTGCCCACAGGCCGGGCCTGTGGACAGCCGGAGCTGCGCACCGGTGCATCAGTTGTCCACCGCTCCCCGGCAATACGCCTTCGGCCTGACGCGCTCACGCTTGCCCGGTGCAGCGTCCTGCCCCGCCCCTACGGGCTACGCCCGGTGGCCCCACCCCCAGACCAATTGACCCCAATAGCGGGGGATCCAAAACAGCCTGAACGGGCATGATCTGGAGCCGTGCGCAACTCCCACCATACAATCTGCGCAGCGCAACTCTTGCACGCTGCGCAACCGGTCACGATCAACCGGAATGGGCGGTCACGATAGCCGGAATACGCACCCGGCAATGTCGAATGAACGACAGCCGTTCACTGTGCTCATTACCGTAGATGCGGTAGTTTCCGTCGCTCCTTCCAAATGGACTTAGGATTTTGCGTACCAAGACTTGAGTGCAGGATTTCATTTGCGAATAAGTTCAATTCCATCGTTTGGTGTGGGCGTGCATATCCGATGGTGGTGGCCTTGCATACGACAATCCGAATGTCAGGTATCAGGCAGCGAATTACGTAAAGCGTAGTTCTGCTTTCAGCCCGCCACCGCCGGTGAGTTCGCCCAGCTTTTGGCTCTGTTCGCGTTACGTAGGGATAAGCTGCGTTCCGAGCCCTGACTCGACGAAGTGTTCGGGCGTTACGCCCTCATTGAACCGTGCGTCAGACGCGGCCAAGCCGTGAGTTACTGGCCCGGGCGGACCCAGTTCTCCACTTCGAGCGCAGGCACGCGCACGAACTCGGACATGTTGTTCGTCACCAGCACCAAGCCTTCGCTGCGTGCGTGGCCGGCAATGTGCAAGTCATTCACTCCGATGGGTTGGCCGAGTTTTTCCAGGGCGGCACGGATGGCGCCGTAGTGCTGGGCAGCCTTGGCGCCGTAGGGTAGAACTTCCAGGCGACTGCAAAAATCCTCGATGGCGGACAGGTTCTCGCTCACGCGGCTGCTTTTCTCCGCGCCGTGCAAGAGTTCGGCCAGGGTAATGGAGGAGATTGCCATGCGGCTGGCGTTGGCGTTGAAGGCAGACAGCACCTCGACGGGGCGCCGCTTCAACACGTAGATGACGATATTGGTGTCCAGCAGGTAGCGCAGCATCAGAGTGCATCCCGTTCCGGCTGGTGCTGGCTGGCGCGCTCGGGCAGGAAGTCGTCGCTAACGTTGGGGCCGCCTAGGAAGAAGCTGTCCCAGGTTTGGCCGAGGGGGGCGATGATGCGCTCGTTGCCTCTGGCGCGTATATCTACCTTGTAGACACCCTCGGGCAGGCGCACGTCCAACGGGATGCGGACGGCCTGGGTGCGATTGTTGACAAAAACTGTGCCGATGGACATGCCTATCTCCTTTTGAGACTGTATATAGCAAGTGTATATTGCATTGCTGGCGAAGTCAATTCAGCGCCTCATCGATACGCTTCACGAACAGAGCCCAGCTGTTGATGGTCAAAAAATGAACGACTGGTCCAGAGAAGGTTCTGAACCCGTTTCGCAGCGGGAGTTGTCGGTCACCGCAGGCACCCGTCCATGAAAGTGCGGGGCTGCGGAATCCTGAAACAGTTGGCGTTCGCGTCGGAGGTTGAGGGCTAAACCATGACAGGTAGGACTTCTGCGTCGCTGTCCTTGGAAGGCCCGCTTCTGTGTTTGCAATTTGAAAATGTGTAGGCCCGCTCCCAGCCCTAAAGAGCCGACCACGCGGGAAACTTGGGTGGCTGCTTGTCATTTTTGATAACGATTTTAAAAATCAAACTGCTTGCCCCAAAGCTGCCCATCAGCGGCCACACGATACGATGCACTGATCAATTGAGTGGTCATCCGTGCCTGTGAGATTCGGGCGCTATCATCCCGTCTCATGGAA
>JAYWAV010000165.1:0-5249 GCA_043782015.1 Rhodoferax sp.
GCAATTTTGAAGTGGAACTCGCGCTCGGAGTACCGCCCAAGCACGACGTTACCTTGGTGGTGGTCAAACCAACGGGCGTGCCCAGTGGCGTCGCCGCACTCGATGGCACCGTCATCCAGCAAGTCAAGCAAGTCGCGCCCACGCTGTTCATCAACTACAGGTTTTTTGACAACACCAGCAGCTGGCGCCCCTTTGTCGGTCTGGGTGTGAACTACACCCGCTTCACCGACGCCACTTCGACCCCAGCCAATGACGCAGTGAACGGCGGCCCCACCAGTGTCAGCCTGACCGACTCGCGCGGCCTGGCAGCGCAAGTGGGCGTCACCGCCAAGATCAGCGGGCCCTGGAGCATCACCGGCGTCTGGTCGACTGCCAAGGTCAGCACCACCGCGACCACCAACACCTTGGGCATCGAGCGAAAGATGGATATCAAGTTCAACCCATCCGTGCTGACATTGGCGGTGGGATACAGCTTCTAAGCTCTTTCTTCTGGAAATAAAAAACGGCCTGCGGGCCGTTTTTTTTGGATGCACCGGTCAGTTCCAGCCGATGACATCAAAACCCTTGTCTTTCAGACAACGCTGAACGTAGTGCCGGTAGGTCCCACTGGGCTTTTCGTGGAATGCGCCGGCAACAGCGCCGACCGAACCCCCGACGACAGCGCCTGCGGCACCCCTTTCTACGGTTTTCTCCAGTCCGCGCCCGTTGACCAATGCGCTCACTGCGCCGCCAACACCGCCCATCGCCGCGCCTTTGGCGGCCCCATGCGCCACGGCGTTATCTTTCTCCTCTGGTGTTAGACCCGCACTTTTGGCTTGGCCCATGCAGGTATCGGCTTCGCGATTCGCCTGCTCTGCCCCGACTTTGTTCAGGGCCGTATTGGGATAGAAAACAGGTCTTGCAGACGGGCTGGATGCACCTGTGGTCGCGCAACCTGCAGCTGCAACCGTGACCAGCAGGCAGGTAATGAATCCAGTTTTTTTCATGACCGAAAGCTTTCAAGTCTTATTCTTTGCGAACTTTGTCATTGTGCTTCTTGTTGAATATTGCTTCACTTTGTCCGCTTTCCTTGCGCTGAATGGCAACCTGTTCTTGTTTACCAACGTGTCCATCCTTGGCCGCAACCGCTTCCCGGTGGTCTACGCGAGCCTGGCCTCGCTCCAGCTTGCCTACCTCGTGGTTGGTCAGGGCACCGGACTGCACACCTTGCTCAATCCGCTTTTCCTGATTCACATTGCGCTGGACGTCTGCCTGCATGCGTTCGGAGGATTTGGATTCAGGATTGCTCCTCGCTGCATTCGTTTCTGCCGCCTTGATGTCGTGACTGGCCTTATCTTGCGCTCGGCGTAGCTGGGCACGCTCTTGGGGCGTCAACTTCCCGTCTTTCAGGTCTTTCGCCTGCAAACGGTTTACCTGGCTTTGCTCCCGTTCAAGCCGACCTGCTTCCCTGGTGTTGAGACTTCCGTCCTTGAGCCCATTCTCAATCCGCGTTTGCTGATTGACATCGCGCTGCACTGTGGTGGCGGTATTGGTTTGAGCGAATGCGCCAGTAGCACCAAACGCCACGAGAACAGATGCGAAAAGATAGTGGTGTTTCATACAATTTCCTTGTAACAGCAGCCCAATCGGCTTGTCATTACAACGAAACCACGCATTCGCGCGATGACAGTCGAGTTGTTACTGCGAGTAAAGTGGGATTTTGCTCGGGGCGAAAAGCATTTCACGGCTGGTACTGCACCGGAACGTTCACATCACAGACCGAGAAATCCGCGCCTTTGTCAGCCCTTGCTTTTTGAATCACGCTGTCTAACCTTCCCCCGGAAGCAATGGCAAGCAGTGGCCGCTGTGCGGTTGGCAAGTCTGCCAGCACGCGCACCTGGCGCAGGGTGTCGGGTTGGGTAGGCGGCTCGCCGATCGCCAGCTTTTGCAGCACGTCAAAGCCGACGATCACTCTGCCCCACACGGTGTAGTCGCGGTCCAGCCGGCGCGCAGGAGCCAGCATGAAGAAGAGTTCGCTGTTGGCCGTGGCCTTGTCTTCCTGGCGGCCCATACCGGCAACGCCCGCGCAATAGGCGCCCCACGCGCGAATGGTCTGGTCGGCTGACGGCTTTGCCAGGTCCAATGGCGTGCCCTCAAAAGGCACGCTGCCCATAAGCCCGCGGGTTGCGTCACTGCTCCTGCCGGCCAGCACCGCTGCGGGGCCTGGCCGCAGCTTGAACACAAACTCGGGCGCGAGATCGGCGTATTGCGAGGTGCCCCCGTCTTTGTTGTTGGGGTTGCCCGTCTGTGCAACAAAACCGGCGATCACCCGGTGAAACTGCAAACCGTTGTAGACACCTTCACGGCTGAGCTTCTTGATGCGCGCCACCGCCAGCGGTGCCATGTCCGGGCGCATCTCCACCAGAATGCGGCCCTGGCTGGAATCGATTACCAACACCTGCTCCGGGTCCAGCGGTTGCCAGTCTTGGGCGTGCGCAGGGTCCATACCGAGCACCATAGTCCATGCCACGACAAGAGCCAGTGGCGCGTTCATGGCGTCACTCGGCGCTTGCGCGTTGCAAGCGGTCCCGCACGCCATCCCAAGCTTGGCCTTCGGGTGGCGTCTCTACCCAGATCAGCTTGACCTGCTGCGCATCGAATTCGCGCAACACGGCAAACAATTCGTGCGCTGTAACAGCGGCGTCGGTGGGCATACGGCGCATCAGGATTGTTTGGGCAGGAGATTTCAGCGCTGTCCGGGTGTAAACGGCGATTGACGGATGGGCGTGGGCCGACTTGTCCAGATCGGGCCCGAGCAAATCCAGCGCCTTTTGCAGCGCCTTGGCGTCCATCAGCCGTACGCGGGCGTTGGGTGCGTAATGGGATTCCAGTGTTCCAGAGGCCCGCGGCGCCCGTCCAGCAAGCGCAGTCAGCTCTTCTTTTGATAGCATTTTCTGGCCGCAGGCGGCTTCTACCTGCGCGCTGGTGATGTTGCCAGGGCGCAGCAACACGGGTGCGCCACGGCTGCAATCGATGATGGTGGACTCGATGCCCACATCGCACGGGCCACCGTCCAGGATCAGCAAGCCATCGACCATCTCGCTTTGCACATGGGCCGCCGTAGTGGGGCTGACGCGGCCAAACCTATTGGCGCTGGGGGCGGCAATGCCCCACACCACGGGCTGGCCCTCGGGCGGTTTGCGCAACTGGTTCAGCAGGGCCTGCGCCACCGGATGCGACGGGCAGCGCACACCAATCGAGTTTTGCCCACCCGCCGCTGCCGCACCCACGCCGTCACGGCGCGGCAGGATCAGCGTCAGTGGGCCGGGCCAGAAGGCAGACATCAGTTGCTGCGCGAATGGTGGAATCTGCGCGCAGTAGTGGGCCACACCCGACATTCCCCCATCAAACGCCGCCACATGCACGATCAGCGGATGGTCCGCCGGGCGGCCCTTGGCGACAAAGATCGCGGCCACCGCAGTAGCGTTGTCGGCGTCTGCGCCCAGGCCATAGACCGTCTCGGTGGGCAAGCCAATCAGGCCACCAGCGCTTATGGTGCGGGCGGCAGCCGCTATGGATTCAGGAGCAACCGCAGGGTCCAGCGCAGGCACGATCATGGCAAGCCGTAGCCCTAGAACGCTGGCAAGCCGAGGATGCGCGCGGCCTGCAGAGCGGTGGCGTGCACCTGCGCAACCGTGGCACCAGTGATGTTCAAGTGGCCCATCTTGCGGCCCTTGCTGGCTTTGAGCTTGCCGTACAGATGCAGATGTGTGCCGGGCAGGGCCAACACCGCGGCCCAATCGGGCACGCCACCTTCCGGCCAGATGTCCCCCAACAGGTTGAGCATGATGGACGGACTGTGCTGGCGCGGTTGGGTCAGCGGCAGGCCAGCCAGCGTGCGCACCTGCAGCTCAAACTGCGATACATCGCAGGCGTCCATGCTGTAGTGGCCGCTGTTGTGCGGGCGCGGCGCCATCTCGTTGACGACCAGGCTGCCGTCTTGCAACACAAAGAATTCGACGCACAAGACGCCAACGTAGCGCACACCGTCTGCTATCGATTTTGCAGCGGCCACCGCAAGATCCATAAGCGCTGGCGGCAGATTTCCTTCATAAACCTCAGTGACTGCGAGGATGCCATCGCGGTGCAGGTTGCGCTGCACCGGCAGGTTCACGCAGGCACCGTCGGCGCCGCGCGCGACGATGACCGAGCACTCCAGCTGCAGCGGCAGCATCTTCTCCAACACGCAGGCCACGCCCTTCAAGCCAGCCCATGCGACAGCCAGCTCGGCGCGGGTGGACACACGCACCTGACCTTTGCCGTCGTAGCCCATGCGGGCGGTTTTCAGAATGCCTGGGAGCAAACCATCTGACACGGCGGTTAACTGTTCCGCCGTTTCAATCACCGCATACGGCGCACACGGCACGCCGCATTGGACGAAGTGCGCCTTCTCCGCCACGCGGTCTTGCGCGATGGCGACGGCGCTGCCTGCAGGCGCCACCGGGCGGCTGTCGGCCAGAAGGGTTAACGCGTCGGCAGGCACGTTTTCAAACTCGGTGGTGATCGCAAAGGACACGGCAGCCAAACGCGCCAGGCCTTCCGGATCGGTATAGGCGGTCTGGATATGGTGGTGGCTCACGCGGCCCGCCGGGCTGAGCGGATCCGGATCCAGCACGGCAGTGAAGAAACCCATGCGCTGCGCGGCATGCACAAACATGCGGCCCAGCTGGCCGCCGCCCATGACGCCCAGCGTCATCTCGTGGTTCCCGCCCAGCGTGATCTCTGCTGGACCGCCCAAACCCTGCGCCGGTTGGTCCATCAAGCGGCGCTACCGGTGATAGGCAGTGCCATATTGCGCGCCGCTTCGGTCTGGTCGCGGCGGAACGCATCCAGCTCCAGCCGCAGATCGGAATTGTTGTTGGCCAGCATAGCCACTGCAAACAGCGCCGCATTGGCCGCACCGGCTGCGCCAATCGCAAAGGTGGCAACCGGGATGCCCTTGGGCATTTGCACGATGCTGTGCAGCGAATCGACCCCGCTCAAGTGCTTGCTCGGTACCGGCACACCCAGCACCGGGATCGTGGTTTTGGCGGCCAGCATGCCCGGCAAATGCGCCGCGCCGCCGGCGCCTGCGATGATGGCCTTGAGCCCGCGCTCGGCGGCCAACTCGGCATAGGCGAACATATCGTCCGGCATGCGATGTGCCGAAACCACCTTGGCTTCGAAGCCAATGCCAAACTGTTGGAGAATCTCGACTGCGTGTTGCATGG
>JAYWAV010000166.1:0-5227 GCA_043782015.1 Rhodoferax sp.
GAGCAAGAATAGCATGCGCGGCCTGCCTCCCAACTTACAGACTGGAGTGCTGGGTCTTAAAAAAATTACGTACCCGCTCCAGGTCTTCGGGCGTGTCCACGCCCGGGCCAGGGGCATGCGGCGTTGGGTGCACCGCAATCCGGTAGCCATGCCACAACGCACGCAGTTGCTCCAGTGACTCGGTGATCTCCAGTGGCGACACGGCCAGCTTGGGGAATTGGCGCAAGAAATGTACGCGATACGAATAAATACCGATGTGCCGAAAGGGCGTGGATTGCGGCAACGCCCGAACGCCTTGCGCATTGCCGTCGCGCCACCAGGGGATAGGTGCGCGGCTGAAATACAGTGCCATGCCGTCGGCCTGTGTGACGACCTTGACGACATTGGGGTTGGCAAAGTCAGCCACCGAATCGATCGCATGTGCGGCCGTGCCCATTGCGGCTTGCGGATGGGTGGTCAGCAAATCCGCGACCGATTGCACCAGCGCCGGGTCCATCAGCGGTTCATCGCCTTGCACGTTGACCACGATATCGTCATCCGGCAAACCCAAAATCTCGCAGGCCTGCGCCAGACGGTCGCTGCCGGAGGCGTGGTTCACATCGGTCAGGATGGCTTCAACACCATGCTGGCTGCAGGCGTCCCAGATCAAAGGGCTGTCTGCGGCAACGACGACGCGCGTGCCTGCCTGCATGCCGGACTGCACGCGCTGCGCCACGCGCACGACCATCGGCAGACCTGCAATGTCAGCCAGCGGCTTATTCGGCAAGCGGCTGGAGCCCAGCCGTGCTGGAATCAAAACAGTGAATGCCATGCTGCGAACGTCAGGCTTCGAGTTCGGCGTCGGAAAGCGTGCGGGCTTCGTTTTCCAGCAGGATGGGGATGCCATCGCGCACCGGGTAGGCCAGGCGCGCACTGCGCGAGACCAGCTCTTGTTGTTCGCGGTTGTATTCCAGCGGCCCCTTGGTCACGGGGCACACCAGTAGTTCAAGTAGTCGGGTGTCCATGCTGCGATGATAACTTTGCGGCAGGTCTTGTATCTGGCCATGCATCGATCTGTGCGTCCAGCGTCGCCCAAAACGCAGTCTCTGCAATTTGAATCAGCGGAACTGCCAATGCAGAAGGATCTTTGGCCCATAGCTTTGCGGCATCCTTTTCAGTGCAAATGAGCTGAAAGCGCCCGTCGGTATTGCGTGGGTAGCTATGAAAATCATAGTGATCCGGGAGCGCTATCGTGTCGGCAAGTGCGATGCCCTTTGCGCGCAGCATGTCAAAAAAAGCGTCGGGCCGCGCGATACCGGCCAGCGCAATGCAGGGTAGGGCCTTCGGTTGCGAGAGTTGATCCAGTGGCACCTGATTGCCATCGGAGCGTAGCGCGTAATCCGCCAGTTTGCGGGTAGCCTGAAAGCCAGGCAGCGTCGCTTGCCCCGAGGTGTGCAACACCAGCAAACGGGAGATATGCTGACCCGAACGCGCGCAGGCATGGCGAGGCCAGGGCTCTCGCAACGGGCCAGATGGGAGCAGCCAGCCGTTGCCAATGCCCCGTTCATCAAACACGCACACCTCCAGATCCCTAAACAGCTGCAAATGTTGCAAGCCGTCATCGCAAAGGATGATGTTGGTCTCCGGGTATTCGGCCAAAAGGGCCGCGGCAGCTGCATGGCGGGTGTGCGCCACAAAGACCGGAAGCCCGGTGATACGGTGGACCAACAGAGGCTCGTCGCCAACTTCCTCCGGGCTGGCGCTGGCAAACACTTCGCGGCAGTCTGTGCCGTGGCGGCCGTAGCCGCGTGAAACGAGGCCCACCTTGAATTGGCGGGCGGTAAGGTGTTGCGCCAGTGCGATGGTGGTGGGTGTTTTTCCTGCGCCACCAGCGACGACGTTGCCCACTACGATGACGCGGACAGGAACCTTGAGGACGCGATGGATTCCAGCGCGATAGAGAATGCGCCGCGCGGACATCAGTGCGCCATACAACTGCGCAACCGGCAACAGAATGTGTGCCAGAAGTCCGCGGCCTGTCCAGCCACGCTGTATCCGCTGTTCCAGCCCCGCAAGCGGCTGTGTAGACATCGACCCTACTTGCCTGCGCCCGAAGACGACTGGGTTGCAAAGGTGATCTGGTTCAGGCCCGCGCGCCGTGCCGCTTCCATCACCGTGACGACAGACTGGTGCTTGGCGTTGGCGTCCGCGCTGATGATGACCACGGTGTCCTTGGCGCCTTTTGCAAACTCGGTCATGGCCTTGGCCACACCCTCGGGCGAATGCCCGGCAACCGCGGTGCGGTTGATGCTGTAGCTGCCATCTGCTGCGACAGCAACAATCAATTCCTTGGCGTAGTCCTTGGGTGCCTGGGTGTCGGCGACAGGCAATGTCAACTGGATTTCTGTGAACTTGCTGTAGGTGGTCGACAGCATCAGGAAAATCAGCACGACCAACAGTACGTCAATGAACGGGATCAGATTGATCTCGGGTTCTTCTTTGGCCCTGTGTCGGAAATTCATGCGTATCCCCGGCGTTATATGCCGCGCACCGACTTGAGGTGGCGCACCAGGCGGTCGGCTGAGAGTTCCAGAGTCAACAGGTAGGCATCCACCCGACCACGAAAGTAGCGCCAGAAAATCAGCGAAGGGATCGCAACGATCAGGCCAAACGCGGTGTTGTACAGCGCAATCGAGATGCCGTGGGCGAGTTGCGCCGGGTTGCCGCCAGTCGCGCCACCGGGCGCCTGCGAACCGAAAATTTCAATCATGCCCACCACGGTACCAAACAGGCCCATGAGTGGGGCGGCGGATGCAATGGTGGCCAATGCACTGAGGTACTGGTCCAGCCGCTGTGCCACGACGCGGCCAGAGCCTTCCATCGTGGCGCGCAGGTCGCTCTCCTGGCAGCGGGGGTCGTTATTCAAGGCGCGCAGGCCACTGGCCAATACTTCGCCTAAAGCTGAATTTTTTTCCAGTTGCGCCACGACATCTGGCCCGGGCACCCCTTTGCGGGTGACGCTGATGACTTCGTCGAGCAATTTCGGTGGGGCAACCTTGCTGGTTTTCAGGCTGACAAACCGTTCAATCACTATCGCCAGAGCCAGAATGGAGCAGGCAACCAAGGGCCAGATGGGCCAACCTGCAGCTTGTATGATGGAAAACAAATGTCGGCTCCTGGGGGATGGAAAGCTGTGCGATTATGGCCCACGCCGCCAGCCATGAAACCCACAAAACTTGTGGATAACTTTGTGCAAAACCCGCGCTACGACTGCGACTATGCAGCATCCATCGTGTGTTTTGACGGTTTGATGACATTTTCAGCAGCAAAAAAACAAATGAAATCAACAATCTCCAACGATAACCCGTGCGTTCGCCCGGTGCCTTCCCGCGAAAGTGGGTGTCTGCGCGGGATGTGGAGCACTCCACAGGGAGCTCGCCTTGCCCGATGAATTGAAGCTGGGCGCTCAACCACGTATTTGGCGCGTGGGTGCGCTATGCCAGGCAATTGCTGGCGCGCTGGATGCGCGGTTCAACCCGGTCAGCGTCGAAGGCGAAATCACCGGCTTTACGCGCGCCGCCAGTGGGCATTGCTATTTCACACTGCGTGACGACACCGGGCAGTTGCGCTGCGCGATGTTTCGGCGTGCGGCCAGCATGCTGGACTTCCCGCCACGCGATGGTGACAGAGTGGAATTGCGCGGTACTTTGGGCGTTTATGAAGCCCGCGGGGAATTGCAACTCGTGGTCGAGTCCATGCGCCGCGCCGGACAGGGCAGCCTGTTTGAGCAGTTTCTGGCGCGCAAGGCCAAGCTGGAGCAGGAGGGATTGTTCGATGTGTCCCGCAAACGGGCGTTGCCCGTCCGTCCGCGCTGCATTGGCGTGGTCACCTCGCTCGGGGCAGCAGCGCTGCACGATGTAGTGACGGCCCTGCAGCGGCGTGTTCCGCATTTGCCGGTGGTGATTGCTCCCGCCTCGGTACAAGGGGATAGTGCGCCCGCAGAGTTGACACGGGCGCTGCAAATTTTGTATGCCATGGCCGCTGCGGCGGACGCAAGCAGCGCCATGCATATCGATGTCATTCTGCTAGTGCGGGGCGGCGGTGCGATGGAGGACTTGTGGGCCTTCAACGATGAAAACTTGGCGAGGGTGATCGCGCAAAGCCCAGTACCTATCGTCAGCGGGGTGGGGCACGAAACCGACTTCACGATTGCCGACTTCGTCGCCGACTTGCGTGCGCCTACGCCGACAGCTGCAGCCGAATTGGTGGCCAGTCCCCAGGCGCAGTGGGTCGAGCTTTTGGAGTCTGTGCAGGAACGTCTGGATGATGCGGTCTTGCGCAAGCTCGACCGCCAGTCGCAGCGCCTCGATCTTGCTGTCTCGCGCCTGGGTCGCCCGTCGGGCTTTGTGATGCGGTATTGCTTGTCCCTGCAATCTTTGTCCCAGCGTCTAGGCCCGGCCGCCCGAATGGGCTGGGGCAGTCACCTGCAAGCCTGGCAGAAATTGCAATTGACTTTTTCAGCCGCCCGAGGGAATGCGTTGCGTAGGCAGGGCGACCGACTGGACCGTCTGGGTTGGCAGATGGAGGGGCTAGACCCTTCCGCGGTTCTTCAACGCGGATACGCATGGCTGACAGACACGCATGGCAAGACAGTGACCAGCGTGACACAAGTACATTCGGGACAGCCATTGCAAGCTACCCTCGCCGATGGCGTGGTTGATCTGCAGGTTGTGGATCAAGCCCCGAATTAATTCCTACAATCGATCCCTGTTGCAACCCACCTAGAGGAAATCATGGAACACACCTTGCCACCCTTGCCTTACGCGATTGACGCGCTGGCTCCCGCCTATTCGAAAGAAACGCTGGAGTTCCACCACGGAAAGCACCATAACGCCTACGTCGTCAATCTCAACAACCTGCAAAAGGGCACTGAGTTTGAGAGTTTGGCTCTGGAAGACATCATCAAGAAGTCCAGCGGTGGCATCTACAACAACTCTGCGCAAATCTGGAATCACACTTTCTTCTGGAACTGTATGAAGCCTAATGGTGGTGGTGAGCCGACCGGTGCATTGGCTGCAGCCATCACCGCGAAATGGGGTAGTTACGCCGCATTCAAGGAAGCTTTTGTGAAGTCCGCTGTCGGCAACTTCGGTTCCGGCTGGACTTGGCTGGTCAAGAAGGCAGATGGTTCGGTGGATATTGTCAACATGGGTGCCGCAGGTACACCATTGACGACGGCTGACAAAGC
>JAYWAV010000167.1:0-5224 GCA_043782015.1 Rhodoferax sp.
CGTCGATCACGTCGCGCACGTATTGGTCTTCGTCGCGGGCGCGGGCGAAGAGCTTCACGGTCAGGATGTTGGTGTAGCTGTCGACCACCCGGCCCATCACCAGCGAGCGCAGTTCGGCACTGGTCTTTGCGCGGTCCCGCATCAGCGGCACGAAGTGGCTCAGGAAGAAGATGTAGCCAGCGAACCAGAGCACGGTGGGCACCGCCAGGCGCCAGTCGGCCGAGGCCATCAGCGCCAGCGACGAGACGCCGTAGATCGCGATGTACCAAAGCGCGCGGATGCTGCTGACGACCGATTCGCGCACCGAGTTGCTGGTCTGCATGACGCGGTTCGCGATGCGCCCGGCGAAGTCGTTCTGGAAGAACGGCCAGCTTTGCCGCACCACATGCCAGTGGCTTTGCCAGCGCACCAGGATCGTCGAGCTTGGGGTCAAAGCGACATGGCGGATCAGGCTGTCAACCAGCAGCACCAGCGGCAGGCCCAGCAGAACGCCAGCCCCCAGCGCCACCAGGCCGGGCAGGGCGGTGTGCAACGCCAGCCCCGGATTGGCCGCGCTCGCCAGCCCCACCACCCGGCCCATGAAAATCGGTATCAGCGTATCGATGCCAGCCGACATGGCTCCCGTGACAAACAGGGCCGCATACAGCCAACGGGTCTGGCGCACGAAATGCCAGTAGAAGGCCAGCAGCCCGGCGGGGGGTGCCCCATAGACCGTGCCCGGCGGCGGCGGATCGGTGGCGCGGATCAGGTTTTCGAAAAAGGCGAACATGGCAGGCTCCGGCGATGCGCCTTGCGGGCGCGAACGCCGGTGTATAGGCGCAAATGTGGCGTTTTGCCCGTTTGGCAACCAGCGTGAAGCACTTTCCAACCCGAAGGCGACTGATTATTGCCGATAACCGGGCACCCGGCTATTTTTGCAGGGCTGGCAACAATCGCCCCAGCAATTTCGCCAGTTTCCGGGCGCTGTCGCCTTCAAGCCTTGCGGCAAAATGCGCGTGCAGCGTTGTGGCTACCTGGGCCACCATGCGGGCATCGAGCGCTGCGCCCTCCGCTGTCAGCACCAGCCATTGCCCCCGGCCATCCTCCGCCAGCTTTTCGCGCATGACCAGGCCCTCGGCTGCCAGCTTGTCGGTCAGCCGCGACAAATTATATTGGGCAAGGCCCAGGGCGGCTTCAAGTGCGGCGGGCCGCAGCTTGCGGTCAGGCGCGGCGGCCAGTTCACGCAGAATGTCATGCCAGGCAAGGACCGGCAGGCCGGCGTTTTTCAGGTCACGCTCCAGCGTTTCTGTGATCAGCCGATGGGCGCGGAGCAGGCGGCTCCAGGCTTTGGTTTGATTTTTGGATAGTTCCGCATCGCTCATGCGCCAGCATAGCACAGGATGCATCTGCATCAAGCGCCGCGTTCCGCGGTTTCGGAACAGCGCAGCAGGGGCGCGGCAACCACGGCGCTTTGCGGGGAGGGAAAACTGCTGTAAAATACCGCCAGCGCCGGGCCACGCCCGCACTCATCAAAGGCCTGACCTCCATGCTTCGCTTTGGCTTTTTGCTCCTGGCCTGCACATGCGCATTTGCCGCCCATGCAGCCGACCAGAATGATTATCCGACAATCGCCCGCGCCGATTATGTCTTTGCCTGCATGAAAACCAACAATGACACGCGCGAGGCGCTGGAGCGCTGCTCCTGCTCGATCGACGTTATCGCCACAATCCTGCCCTATGACAAATATGTCTCGGCGGAAGCGGTTGCCAGCATGAGCCAGGCGCAAGGCCAGATCGGGACGATGTTTCGTGCCACCCAGCAGGCCAAGGATGCCCTTGCCGACCTGTATCGCGCCCGCGCCGAAGCGGAGGTGCGCTGTTTTTAAAAGCCGGGGCGGCGCGTCGCCTCACGTCGCCGGCTTGCCGATCGGCCACGAATTCTCGAACACCCCGCCTTGCGTATCCACAGCCCGCGCCCGCATCACCGGCGCGCCATTGACGGCATAGTTGAATCGGAAATTCGGGTCTTCCGAAATCGAGATGCCGCCTTCCATTGCCAGCACCAGATCGTCGCCCTGCCAGATCTTCAGGTCCTGCACGAAATGGGCGGGGACATAGAGATGTGTCACCTGATCCATCTGGAGGCCGGAATTATTGGGATGGCGCATCATGAACAGCGCTTCCGCCGTGCGCGACGAGGCATTGGCCGCCGCCGGCAAAGGCTTCAGCCGCATGTGGCCGAGCCAGGCATCGGCTTCGCCGGCCCGTTTGGCCGCAGGCGCCGAACAGCCGCCGGCCGCCTTGACGAATTTTTCGCTCATATACAGCGTGCCGTCGGACAGTTCGGCAACGGCATGGAGATTGGAATAGGTGTTGACGCGAATGCGCGTCGAAATCGCCGTCAGCCCGGATTTTGGCCCGATTTCGAACGTGCCGACCAGCGGCGACGGATTTTGGTCGACCACCAGCCAGAGCCGGGCGAGTTTGCGCGCATCGTCGGCGGGCAACGTGACGCTGAGCCCCACCGGCACCAAGGCCGCATCCTCGGCGCGCGACGGCGCATCGATGTTCAGCAAGCCGGTGCCGTCAACCAGCGTGCGGCCCTTGAACAGGTCATCAACCAGGCCGGGCCAAGTATCCTCGACCGGGGCCGCATTGGACTCCTGTGCCCAGCCCTGCGGCATGGCGCCGCACATTGCCAAGGCAACCGCCGCGCTGCCTGTCAAAAACTGTCGCCGTTGAATGGCCATGCCGAAATCCTCCATGCATCTTTTTATCGATATGTTATCTCACCAAACCGGCATCAACAAGCATGCGGCATCTTGTCGCAATATCTCATTCCCATTCCAGTTCCGCAAAACCGGTCGTGGCATTGCGCGCATTGTAATCGTCGAACAAATCCCATTTGGCTTTTTCCGATTGCCCGGCGGCAGGCGCCGCTTCCGCCAGGCTGGCACCGCGTGCGATCAAGCCGCGCAAATCGCCGGCGAGCTTGTCGAGATAAGATTTTTGCGCAGCCAGCGCCTGCGGCCAGTCGGCCACCACCGGACCATGGCCGGGCACAATCTGCCGCGCCGGGATTTTGGCGAGATCGTCGATTACCGCGAGAAATCCCAATATGCTGCCATCGATCACCGGCACATGCTGGAGGAACACCAGATCGCCGCCAAACAAGATAGCGCTGGATTCATCGAGAACCGTCACATCCGTGTCGGAATGGCTGGTTTTCCAGGCCTGCAGCGCCAGGCGGCGATGGCCGAGATCGAGCGTCAGCTGGCTATTGACCAGCAGCGTTGGCGACACAAGCCGGACATCGGCCAGCAAGGCCTCGCCCATCGTCGCCTTGAACGAGCCGAGATAAAACGGGCCGCGTGTCGCCAGCGCCAGCGGCAGGTTTTTATGGCCGACAAATGTGGTGCCGCTGCCTTCAAAAGCGCCATTGCCAAACAGGTGGTCGGGATGGACATGGGTGTTGATGACGTAGCGCACAGGCTTGTCCGTCACCGCCCGGATGGCGGCCAGCAGGCGCAACCCCTGGCGCTGGCTGCCGCCGGTGTCGATCACCGCCACCGCCTCGTCGCCGACAATAAAACCAAGATTGGCAATGCCGCCCTCGTTATCCGCGTTCATCAACGCCGACGCCCCCGCGAAACCCCAGACACCTGGAGCGATTTGGCGCATTGGCAAGGGGATGATGCTGCCAAGCGGCTCAGCCGCTCCAGCTAACCCGGAGCCTGCAAGCATGGCCACGCCGGCAAAAAGCAGGCGCATGTGAGAAAAAAATGTCAAAACCATCATTCCTTAGTTAAAGGCAGCGCGCAAGCTGTTCACCGGCCATGCATATATGGTCGCAAACACCATGCTTGGACGCAATCTTTATGTTGCAAAGCCACACATGCTGGCATAGCGTCATCGCAGATTTCGGCTTCAAGAGCATCGGCGACCGGGAGCGCTGGTGAATCTTCGGAGACTTGACCAGGCGGTTTCAGATTGCCCTTCGTGCCTGGTTGATGTCGTGACACGCTGTCGAAGTTGCAGTCCCTTGTTGAAAGAGCGCCACCGGGCGAACGTGCAATCCGTTCGCTCGTCAAGGCATACGACAAAATCGTCGGGAGGAAGTCCAAATGCGCAAGATATTAATGAGCACGTGCTTTGCAGCCGCAGCGCTGTTTGCAAACGGTGCAGCGTTCGCCAATGAAGAATTGGTGAAAATGTCGGGTGACGCCAAGCAATGGGTCATGCCAGCCGGTAATTACGCCAATCAGCGTTATTCCGAATTGAAACAGATCACCCCGGAAAATGTCGGCAAGCTGGCACCAGCCTGGACATTCTCGACCGGCGTGCTGCGCGGCCATGAGGGCTCCCCGCTGGTTGTTGGCGATGTGATGTACCTGCATTCGCCGTTTCCCAACCTCGTCTACGCCCTCGACCTGAACAACGACGGCAAAATCCTGTGGAAATATGAACCCAAGCAGGACCCCAACGTCATTCCCGTCATGTGCTGCGATACGGTCAACCGCGGCGTCTCCTATGGCGACGGCAAGATCATTCTGCACCAGGCCGATACCACAGTCGTGGCGCTCGACGCCAAGACTGGTGCTGTCGTTTGGTCGGTGAAGAACGGCGATCCGTCCAAGGGCGAAACTGGCACGGCTGCCCCGATTGTCATGAAGGACAAGGTTCTGGTCGGCATTTCCGGCGGCGAGTTTGGCGTCCGCGGTTCGATGACGGCCTACAGCCTCAAGGACGGCAAGAAAGTCTGGCGCGGCTATTCGATGGGCCCCGACAGCGACACGCTGATGGACCCGGTGGCCACCACGCATCTCGGCAAGCCCGTCGGCAAGGATTCTGGCATCAACACCTGGCAGGGTGACCAGTGGAAAATCGGCGGCGGCACCACCTGGGGCTGGTTCTCGTTCGATCCCAAGGCCAACCTGATGTATTATGGCTCGGGCAATCCCTCGACCTGGAACCCCAAGCAGCGTCCCGGCGACAACCGCTGGTCCATGTCGATCTGGGCCCGCGATGTCGATACCGGCATGACCAAATGGGTCTATCAGATGACCCCGCATGACGAGTGGGATTTCGACGGCATCAACGAGATGGTGCTTGCCGAGCAGGACATTGGCGGCGCCAAGCGTTCAACCCTGACGCATTTCGACCGCAACGGCTTTGGCTACACGCTGGATCGCCTGACCGGCGAACTGCTGGTTGCCGAAAAGTTCGACCCAGCCGTCAACTGGGCC
>JAYWAV010000168.1:0-5218 GCA_043782015.1 Rhodoferax sp.
TTGTTGCCCTGCGCAATTTCGGCGCTGGCTGTCGCGACAGACTCTGAACCTTGGCGCACATTGGAGACTACTTTGACCAGGCTGGCTTGCATCGCCTGCAGTGATTTCAGCAGTGCACCCACTTCGTCTTTCCCGTCGTGGTTAAGGTGGGCAGTGAGATCACCATCGGCAACGTCCTTGGAGAATTTCAGTGCCTTGGTTATGGGTTGGGTGATGGATCCGGTAATCGCCCAGGCCAGAAAAATGGCAATCAGCACCGCAACAACGGCGACTGTGATGGTGGTGGAAGTAACAGATTTATTGACCGTTGCAGCCAGGTCATACTCTTCCTTCGCCAGCGTGACCTGCAGTTCAAGCAGCTTTGCCAGCGTATCAAACACCTTCGGCGACAGGGCGCCCAGCTTGGTTTTATACAACGTCGATGCTTCTTCCGTATTTCCGGCCAAGCTGGCCTGCCGCATCGGGCCCAAGGCCTCGTCGCGATAGGTCTTCAAGGCCGGCTCAAACTCAGCAATTAACGCCAGATCACGCGGCGTCAATTCCGTGGCTTTGTATGTACCCCAGGCTTTGTCAAGTTTTTCGATGTTCTTCGACATTTCATCCGCCCGTTTTGCAATATTGGCGGGATCAGTATTCAAGATCATGTCCATGGCTAGCACGCGGTTGCGCATGAGGAGGTATTGGACCGTCCCGATTTCCTGCAAGGGAATGACACTTCCTTCGTACATGTCGGCAACGTTTTTGTACGTCTTCCCGATACCGCTGATGCCGAGGAAGGCAATGCCGACCAGCATCAGCACGACGACTGTAAATGCGCTGGTCAGGCGTGCGCCAATTTTCATATTGCTTAAAAACTGCATGATGTTCCGTCGTCTTTCGGTTGTAATTTCATTTTCCGAACGAATGATTGCACAAATTTGCGTCAATAGGAACCGCCAATTACACCTAGTTCCCTGGGCTTTTCAGCACCATCCAGAATGCCTTTAATTTGCTTTGCAGCGGCATATTTTCATCAGAGATCGCCTCCAGAAAATCGGACAGGCGCTTGGAGCGCGCGATGGCAAACAGGATCAGCGCCACAAATACCAGCGTGGCCACCACGCCATGGACCAGCCGCTCCAGCGGCGCCCCCTCGCCAAAGGCGATGATGTTCATACCGAAATAGCCAGTGGTCACGGTGGCAATCAGGCCCAGGATGGTGATCACGGTCAGCCGCACCACCGTATTGGATTGCCTGCGCTGCGAATCGCTGTCCAGGTAATGGCTCATCTCCTTGATCTCGTCGCGCACTTCGTCATACAGCGCGTCGTTGCGCAAGTGCTGTGAACACATCCGGAAGGTGGCCTGCACATGGGGCCGTTCAGACAACTCGTGAAACCAGTAGCGGTGCGTAAACCGCAGGAAGGTTTCAAAATTGGAGCGGATGCGATTCTTGAAAATCCGCACGGAATTGGCGTCGCGAATATGCAATGCATTGACCGCACCCACCAGCACGTCAGAAAACACCAGCAGCGCCGCCCGGTGCAAATGGGCCAGCAGAAAGATCAGGAAATACTGGTGCCGAAACTGCGCCAGCACGCCGCGCTCGGGGTCCGAGAAAAACTTCGCATCGCTGTCACCCACCACCACCAGCGAATTGCCAGTGCAAATGAAGCGCGTATTCGGGCCGATGTCAGTACCCGTCCAGAAACGGTCCTGACAGTACTGCTTTTCAAACTCGATCACAGTGGGCTCATGCACCGGCAGCGGCTCGTCCGGGTGGATCATTGAGGCCAGCCCCACACGGACCCACTCTTCTGCGGTCAGCGTGCGCGGCTGGTCTATTGCCAGGAACACCATGATGGGCATGCGGTGGTACTCAATCAGGCGGCAGCGCAAATCGCCCGGCTCATCCGAGTGGGCCAGCACCAATGGGCGCAGCAAGGTCGCCCAGTGCTCCGAGATCGCCGGGCTGCGGTGTTGGCAGACAAACTTCAGGAAGCGCTCGCGGTGCTCGGTATCGGATCGGCCTATGACCTGGCCATCCACTCCAATCCACTCCGCCAGGTGCACGCTGTGCAGGCCGTTGCCCTGCTCGTCCCAGCCCGACGGATAGGCCCGGCCAAACCGGTAGACGATGTCCCGCGCATCCTTGAGTGAAATGTTTTTGGCACTGACTTCGATATTGAACTGCACCAGGTCCAGATCGTCAAAGAAGTACAGATCGATGTGGATGATGTCCAGCACGATGGGCGTCTGCCCCTCGCGCAACGTCAGGCGCAGTTGGGCTACGTCCTTTCGGCGAAACGTATGAATGGGCGATATTTCGGATTGATCGGGTTTCCCGTCCTGTGAACCGCGGCCCTCTCCATACAGAAAGCGCTGCACATAGGGCAGGAAGGAGACGAACTCGCGGTAGTGCCGCTCGCGAAAGTGGCGGGGGTCGTCGGTGAACTCATCGTCAATGCGGCGCCAGGGGTGCGTGCCCTTCTTGCGCTCGAACTCTTCCCAATGGTGGCCATTGGCCTGGGAGGATGGCTCCACCTGCAGCGGCCAGATCAGGCTGGCATGGAATAAACGGACTCGGTCACTGGCATCAGCGGCAGGAGGTGAGGACACGTTGTACTTCCGCGAAAGAGAATGCGGGAAATTCTAGCCCTCTTCCAGGCGCTGGTGCAGTTTCTTTGTCTTGCAGTACAGTTCGTCTTTCGCTCCCATTGCACCCATGTTTCAAAGACGTACCCTCCTCAAAACCGGCGCTGCTGCAGCCCTGGCTGCGCCGGCCCTGATTGGCTTTGCACAGCAGAGCATTACGCTCAAGTTCCACACCTTCATGGCCCCGCTGTCCAATGTATGGCTGACCATGCACAAGCCCTGGATGGAGAAGGTCGAGAAGGAGTCCGGTGGGCGTATCAAGTTCGAGGCCTACCCGGCCATGCAACTGGGCGGCACCTCGGCCCAGCTGTACGACCAGGCGCGCGACGGCGTGGTGGATATTGTCTGGACGCTACCCGGCTATACCGCAGGCCGCTTTCCACGCACCGAAGCGTTTGAGCTGCCCTTCATGATGAACAACGCAGAAGCCAGCAGCAAGGCGCTGTGGGAGTACCTGAACACCGTCGCCGCCGACGATTACAAGGAAACGCACTTGTTGGCCGTCAATGTGCACGGCCCGGGCGTGCTGCACACCAAGGACAAACTGATCAAGACAGTGGCCGACATGCGCGGCATGAAGCTGCGCGGCCCGTCGCGCCCGGTGACCAAGATGCTGGGTTATCTGGGCGCGATTCCTGTCGGCATGCCCTTGCCCAGCATTCCGGATGCGCTGTCTAAAGGCACGATCGAAGGCTGTGTGCTGCCGTGGGAAGTCATTCCGTCGGTCAAGGTGCAAGAACTCACACGCTTCCACAGTGAGTTCGACCCCAGCGTCGGCGCGATCTACACCTCGGCGTTTGTGATGGCAATGAACAAAAAGCGCTATGAGTCGCTGCCCGCTGACTTGCGCAAGGTGGTCGACAACAACTCCGGCCTGGGTACCTCCGGCTGGCTTGGCAAGACCCAGCAAGGCAACGATCCGCTGGGCAAGAAGAGCGCCACCGACCGCGGCAACACGGTCACCATGATCACCCCCGCCGACGCGCAGGAGTTCAAGCGCAAGGCCGCGGTGGTGGAAGTCGAGTGGATTGAAGAGCTGAGCAAGCGCAACCTGGACGGCAAGCTGCTACGCGACGCCGCGCGCGGCCTGATCGAAAAACACGCCAAGCGCGCCTAAAGCACCCCATGTTGCGTCTCCCTATCCAACACTGCAAACAATGCGGCGCCGCTGTGGTGTACCGCTTGCCGGACGATGGGGATACCAAAGAGCGCGCGGTCTGCACTGCCTGCAACACCGTGCACTACGAGAACCCGTTGAATGTCGTGGGAACCGTGCCCATTTGGGAAGACAAGGTGCTGCTGTGCCTGCGCAATATCGAGCCACGCCGCAACAAATGGACGCTGCCTGCCGGCTTCATGGAACTGAACGAAACCACGGCCGAGGGCGCGGCGCGCGAGACGGTGGAAGAGGCCGGCGCCCAATTTGAAATGCAGGAGATCTTCAGCCTGCTCAACGTACCCCGCGTCGGCCAGGTGCATCTGTTTTACCGCGCCAGATTGCTCAGCGACCAGTTTGATCCGGGGACGGAAACGGTAGAAGCACGGCTGTTTACCGAGGCGGAAATCCCGTGGGACGAACTCGCCTTTCGTACCGTCAAGGAAACGCTGGAGCGCTACTTTGCGGACCGGCGCACGGGCCGGTTTGGCTTTCATACGGTTGATATTCTCTAAGCCATGTTGCCCTGCTATGTGATGCTGGACCTGGAGACCACTGGGGGCAACGCGGTTCATGACCGCATTACCGAAATTGCCGCGGTGCGTATTGAAAACGGCATGGAGACACGGCGCTGGAGCAGCCTGGTGAACCCGGGTCTCAGCATTCCGCCGTTTATCCAGCAGCTCACCGGCATCACCAACGACATGGTGCGGGACGCACCGACGTTTGACGAGCTGGCTCCCACCGTGGCCGAGTTGCTGGAAGGCGCTGTCTTCGTTGCGCACAACGTGCGCTTTGACCATGGCTTTGTGGTCAACGAGTTTGAGCGCCTGGGCAGCAAACTCAAGGTCAAGACGCTGTGCACCGTGCGCCTGTCGCGCAAGCTGTACCCGCAACACAAGGGCCACGGGCTGGACGCGATCATGCGCCGCCATGGGCTCACCACCATGGCGCGCCACCGCGCGATGGGCGATGTGGACATGGTGTTGGCCTGGCTCAAGATTGCCGAGACTGAATTGGGCTTGCCTGCGCTGGAGCGCGAGGCACAGGCGTTGCTACAAAGCAGCGCCAGCCTGCCACCGCTCCTGGAAACCGCAATCACCGATATCCCGGACACGCCCGGCGTCTACCTGTTCTTTGGCGAGGGGCCGCTGCCGCTGTACGTGGGCAAGAGCATCAACCTGCGCACCCGGGTGATGTCGCATTTTCAGTCTGCAGCCAGGGTGGCGCGTGAGATGCGCATCCTGCAGGAGATTCGCCGTGTGGAATGGCGCGAAACTGCGGGTGAACTCGGCGCGCTGTTGCTGGAGTCGCGTCTGGTCAAGGAGATGCAGCCGGTTTACAACCGCCAACTGCGCCGCGAGCGCAATTTGAGCGCATGGCAGCTGGCCACCGACCCGACCCAGCGCCCGGTGCTCAAGCTGGTGC
>JAYWAV010000169.1:0-5203 GCA_043782015.1 Rhodoferax sp.
ACGCTGACCCCAAACGTGGCGTTCATCAGCACATCCCGGACAAGTCCGGTAATGCGGGACGCTAAGGTCATCAGGGAGACGATGGAGGCGGATTTGATAAGGCTCACAGGTTTTGAGTGTAGCCCTGCTTTGGGTGGCGGAGGTACGAGGGCGAAGCCAGGGCTATGGGTTTTGGCCGATTTGTGTGGCCTTAGGCACACCATGAGGCCAAGGCCCATAGCCCTGGCTGCGCCCGTGCGAGAGAAACGGCGACAGACGACCAAAAACCGTCAAGTGATACAATCGCGGGCTTTGCTGACAACATCCTACGACACAAGGAAAACATACTATGGCATCTACCAAGCCCAAGAAAAAGAACCCGCGCCTGGCGTCGGGCCGTAAGCGCGTCCGTCAGGACGTAAAAATCAATGCAGCAAACACATCTTTGCGTTCCAAGTACCGTACAGCGGTCAAGAATGTAGAGAAGGCAGTTCTGGCCGGTGACAAGACCAAGGCCGCTGAACTGTTTGCGAAGATGCAAGCCGTCGTCGACACTGTCGCCGACAAGGGCATCTTCCACAAGAACAAGGCCGCTCGCGACAAGAGCCGTCTGGCAACCAAGGTGAAAACCCTGGCTCTCGCCGCCTAATTTTTAGGCAAATCGCACGGACTTCCAACGAGGTCCGCCGTTTGTAACGGGTGCGCTGTCAGCAAAGCAAGGAAGCCGTCGCAAGACGGCTTTTTTGTGCCCGTTTGTTTTTCGAGACGCTCAACGATCAGAGCGGAAGCTGGTCGTCGTGCGGCCATGCTCTACATGGATCCACTGGCCGCACAGCGCCAGCGAGCTGGGGCGGTGGGCGATCAACAGAATGGTCGTGTCTTTCAGGTGTTTCTGGATCGCCGCGCGGATCAAGGCGTCGGTCTCCACGTCCACACTGGCGGTGGCTTCGTCCATCAGCACAATCCGCGCGTCAGACAGCAGCGCACGGGCCAGGCAGATCAGCTGGCGCTGGCCAGCGCTGATGTTGCGTCCACCTTCCTCCAGAGGCGTTGCCAAGCCCAGCGGTAGCTCTGCGATAAATCCTGCCAAGCCAATCTGCACGAGAGCCGCCTGAATGGCCTCGTCGCTGTACTGGCCGGTCACATCAATCGATTCGCGCAGCGGCCCCAAGAACAGCACCGGGTCCTGCGGCACGTAGGCAATCGCCTGTCGCAGTCGCGCATGCGGCACGTCCTGGATATTCACGCCGTCAATCAGGATGTCGCCGCGCTCCACGCTGAGCGTGCGCAAGAGTGCCAACAACACGGTCGATTTGCCCGCGCCGGTTCGTCCCAGCAGCGCCACATGCGAACGGGCCGCGACCGTGAAACTGGCGTCCTCGACGATGGCGGGCAGATGCGGCGCATAGCGCAGGCAGGCATTTTTGAATTCAATCTTCCCGTCGTGTGGCCAGCCTGGTGGCACCGCAGCGTCGCTCTGACCCGTCTCTTCGGGCGGTAACTCTGACCATTGGTGGCAGCGCTCCCACGGCACCAGCACGGTTGAGAGCGCAAAAAAATCGTGACAGATGCGCTCAATGCGCCCCAGCAAGCCAAAGCTGAGCGCTAACAACAAGCCCATAGTGCCAGCATTCAAGGACGGTATCCAGGCCACCTGGCCGCCCCACACCAGCGGGGTCAACAGGCAGACCATCAGCGTACAGGACACCACGGTCAGCCGCATCGACAGCCAGAAGATAAGCTCCCAGCGCTGCATGATGGTGTTCAGCGTCAGGTGGTTGGCCAGATCAAACTTGTGCACCAACTGCTTCTCGCGGCCAAAGGCGCGCAAGGTCGAATGACCACGCAGGCAGTCGTTGAACAGCGAGAACACCGGCGAACGGGTGACCGAGGCGAGGCGCGAATTCTCGCGCACCGAGGCACCGTAAACCCTGGCCATGCGCACCGAGACATACCCGGCCAAACCAAACGGCAACAGCGCCGCGGCGGCCACGCCGATCACGCCGAAGGTGCTGGCGATCGCTGCGGTCGCCCCCTGGGTAAACCGCACGCCGCGGCTGGCCAGTTCCACGTCGAGCTGCTGGATATCGGCTGAGAAGCGGTTCATCAGCCGACCCGACGGCGTGGTCTCAAAAAAGCGCAGCCTGGAGCCCATCACGCCCGCCAGCATCTTGTCGTGGGCGCGCTGTGCCGTATGTGCGCAAGCGCGGCGGAAGGTGGCCTGGGCGATGTAGGTGACGATGACGATGACTACCGTCAGCAATGCAAACGCGATGAAGAAGTGCAGTGGACGAATAGCATCTTCACCCCCCTCTGCGCCCATCTTCGACATCAATATCTGCTGCCCCAGCGGCAGCACACTGGCCAGCAGCACCAGACCAAAGGCCAGCAATGCGCCGCCCAGCGCATGGCCTTGCCAACTGCTCTCGCCCAAGGTCAGAAGCACGTCTTTCCAGATCGACGCGCGCACCTTGCCAACAGCCTGCTCCTCGATACCCGTCAGCGTCGCCTCTTTGCTCGTATGCGAATGGGCTTGCTCACCAAGCTGGTCGGCAACGGCACTGTGGTCAGCATGGCCTTCCATCTCAATGCGCAAGAAATTGGAGAAGCGCGGGTGCGAAGCCTGCAATTCGGTCCATGTGCCAAATTCACCGTGGCCATCGGCGTCGATGAACAGGATGCGGTCGAACTTGTCCAGATGCGCCAACCGGTGTGTCACGCAGATGCGCAGTTTGTTTCTCCATTCACCGAACAACAAGTCCTCGGCGATGTGCCGCTCGGTGGTCACATCCAGCGCCGAGAACGGATCGTCCAGCAGCACCACGTTGGCGGGGTGCAGCGCAGCGCGGGCCAAGGAGAGTCGCTGCTTCTGGCCCCCCGACAGATTGAGTCCGCGCTCGCCAATCTCGGTGCTCAAGCCCGCGGGCCACTGGGCGACTTCGCGCGACAGGCTGGCCAAATCCAGCGCATGTTGCAGCGCTGCGTCGTCCAGCCCCTCACCGTACAGCGTCAGGTTGTCGCGCAGGCTGCCGCTGGCAATGAAAGTCTCCTGCGGGCAATAGGCGAATTGTGGTTGCCCGGACCAACATATCGCTCCACTGCTGGCAGCGTATTCGGCCAATATCGCGCGCAGCAATACGGTCTTGCCGGCGCCCACCGGGCCGACAATGGCCAGGCTCTGGCCTGCCGCCAACTCAAATGAAATTCGTTTCAGGATGGTCTGGTCAGGGTTGGCCTGGAACACCAGATCGCGCACCTGCAACGCTGGCGGGGCATCTGCAGCTATTGCATCGCTGGCCTTGGTCGCTTCCTCTTTCAGGTTGAAAAACTCCAGCAGACGGCCAGCGGATACCTCGGTCTGCGCCAGCACGCTGGCGACGTCGCTAAGCACCATGAACGGGAATTCCAGCGCCTGAAAGATCAGCAGCGTGGGCAGCAACATCGCCGCATGCAACTCTCCGCCGCGCAGAATGTGGATGCCGTAGGTGAAGGTGGCAACCACCAGCCCGGTGCATGAGAACACCAGCGAAGCCCGGGTCTGCAACAGCATCACCGAAATCAGCCGATCCACCTCGGCACTGCGCTTGGCGCGGGTGCGGCCCAGAAAAATGGAGCTCCAGCCGGACAGCTTGATGACTTTGATCGCCGACAGAATTTGCGAGAACAGATCCAGCCGCTGGTCGCGGGCCTGCAACAGCGCGGCCTGGCGCTTGCCGGTTTCACGAACGATGTAGCGCAGGACCGGCAGGCTCAAGCCCATCAGGCCCAAGCCAAGCAGCGCGGTGACACCCAGATAGCGCCACAGCAGGACCCCGGCGATCAGAATGTGAACCAACACCATGCCAGCATCCACCGCGCGCTCGACCACGTGGCTGACGGCTGGCACATCGATGTGCATCAGGTTCTGGATATTGCCCTGCGGCAACTCATGCCGCACCTTGGGGTCGAGCCGGAACCACTTCTGCGCAAACGCATGCATCAGCGCACTGCGCTGCAGCACATGGGCCTGCGCGAACGCCCGCAGGTAGCGCACAAAGCTGACATTGGTGATGTAAACCGTCAGCGGAAACAGCAACAGCAAGACCAGGTGCTCAGGCGCCCACGGATCGGCGCGGATCGCGTCGAAGCGGGTCATGACCTGCTCGATCAGCAACGCCGGTGCTGCGGCTGCGGTCGTTGTGACCACCATGTACACCAACGTGCGCCAGAACTGCGGTTTGGTCGAGCGGATCACGCCGCGAATAAACGGCCAGGTACCCGATTGGGTGTCCAGTTTCAGTTGCGCGCGGCCGTTGGTTTGTTCCAGGCCCTCGACCAGCGGGTCGATGTCCTCTGCGCCGGGCACCCAGTTCCCGTGTGCGACGCGCTGGAGCCTGGGCGTCAGCCGGGTCTGGAAATCGTCAAAGAGGGACTGGAATATGCCTGACACCAGGCCTTATTCCTTGGGTTCGCGGGCGGCCGGTGTGGACGGTGGCTCGGGGCGGGTTTCGCTGACCTGCAACTCGTTGTCGCGGGCAAAGTTCAGGCAAAAGTCCCAGGCCATGACGTCGTAATCACGCAAGTCGCGATGGATGATGACGCACTTCACCTGGCCAATGGAGGTAGGAACGCACCACGGCGAATAGCCCAGATGGCTGCCCGGTTGCGGACCACCCGGCCGAAACTGGCTCATCACTCCCGCCAGACGCTCCGCCCAGTCGCTGGGCCGAAAAGTCCGGCCTTGCAGGGTGACGCCCAGTATGTAGAGTTCTTTGGAAGGGGTGGAAACCATCGGGTGAAGTGGATCCAAGAATTCTAACCCCCTCGCTGCGATGTAAACGCTTGGTAACCGCAGCGCCAGAGCATCACTGTGATGAGAAATCAACAACCATTACCCGCTGGTGATGCGCCTAAAATCAGGCCTCAACGGCCCAACCTGCATCGCCCCACGTTGGGCCGCCGTGTTTTTGAGCCTGAACTGGAGTTTGACCCATGACCGCCGCATCCACATCCGTCACGCCGTCCTCACCCCACGTGATGAACACCTACGGCCGCCTGCCCGTTGCCATGTCGCACGGCCAGGGTTGCCGCGTATGGGATACCAACGGGCGCGAATATCTGGATGCGCTGGGCGGGATTGCGGTCAATACCCTGGGCCACAACCACCCCAAGCTGGTGCCTGCGCTGCAAGACCAACTGACCAAGCTGATCCACACCTCCAACTACTACCATGTGTCGCACCAGG
>JAYWAV010000170.1:0-5199 GCA_043782015.1 Rhodoferax sp.
TGGGCACACAGTCTGCACCGCCCAATCAAGTGATTGTGGGGTTGTCGCTTTTCCTGACTTTTTTTGTGATGGGTCCGACGTTTGACCGCATCTACGAGGACGCCTACCAACCATACTCCAAAGGCACTATCAGCTTCGAGCAAGCGCTGGAGAAGGGTGAAACTCCGATCCGCGGCTTTATGGTGAAGCAGACCCGGCAATCCGATTTCTCCCTGTTCGCCAAGCTTGCGAAGCTGCCGCCTGCGGTGACCGCAGAAACTGCGCCCATCCGCGTGCTGGTACCAGCTTTTGTCATCAGCGAGCTGAAGTCGGCGTTCCAGATCGGGTTCATGATCTTCATCCCATTTTTGGTGATCGATATCGTTGTTGCCAGCGTATTGATGTCTTTGGGGATGATGATGTTGTCGCCGGTACTGGTCGCGCTTCCGTTCAAGCTAATGCTGTTCGTGCTGGCAGACGGCTGGAATTTGCTGATTGGCTCGCTGGCCGCCAGTTTTGTGCAGTAACAGGACGACACCATGAACGCACAAATGGTGTTGACGATGGGCCAGGAGGCGCTGCTCATGTTGCTGATGGTTTCATTTCCAGTGCTGGGCGCGGCGCTAGTGGTGGGCTTGCTGGTCAGCCTGTTTCAGGCCGTGACACAGATCCATGAGGCGACACTGGCCTTTGTTCCCAAGCTGGTGGCAGTCATCGCGGTTTTTGCGATCGCCGGGCCATGGATGCTGACCATGCTGGTGGAATACATCCGGCGCACGCTGGAAGCCATCCCTGCGTCGGTGGTTTGACTGGCGGCCCTGGTGCTGACCTTTACCGAGGCACAGTTTGCCGCCTGGGCATCCCCGGTGTTTTGGCCCTTTCTGAGGACGCTGGCAGTTTTTACCTCTGCCCCCATCTTTTCTTCACGTGCGTTTCCGCTGCGCGCCAAGATTGCGCTGGCCTTTTTGGTGGCTTTGTCGGTGCAAGCCACCTTGCCGGTCGCGCCAGTGATCGGATTCAACGATGCTAGTGCCCTGGGTGTCGCGGTGCAGCAGGTGGTCGTTGGCTTGTCGATTGGCTTTGCCATCCGGGTCGTGTTCGCGGCTGCAGAGCTGGCCGGTGAAGTGGTGGGCTTTCAGATGGGTTTGAATTTCGCTGCCTTTTTTGATCCCGCCATGAATGGCCAAAGCAGCGCGGTCGCCCGCTTTTTTACCTATGTGACCTATTTGCTTTTCGTTGTGCTCAATGGGCATCTAATGGTTTTGATGGCCGTCAATAAGAGCTTCCGGAGTTTTCCGGTAGAACAAGGTTTTCTGGAGTCCATGGGGAAGCTGCGGTTGTACGAGTTGGGTGCAGCCCTGTTTTCCAGCGCGTTGTGGATGGCATTGCCCATGGTGGGAATGCTGATGTTTGTGAACGTTGCTTTGGGCATCATTTCCCGTGTGGCTCCGCAGATGAACATTTTTGCGGTGGGCTTCCCCATTACTTTGGTGGTCGGTATGGTGGGGATTGCATTCACCCTGCCCATGCTGGAACAACCCTATGTCGCACTCATGGAACAGGCTATCGCCTTGTTTGCCGGGAGTTAACTGGCCCCCACGCTCCGCCGCTACGCGGGTCGCCGCCCCCCAAGGGGGCTAATTTTTCTTGGGGCGGCCCGGCGAAAAATTACGCGCTCAGACCAATTCGTTGCGGATGGCGTAGACGGCTAACTCGGCGTTATTGCTCAGTTGCAGTTTTTCGAGCAGTCTGGAGCGATACACGCTCACGGTTTTCGGGCTAAGCATCATCTCAGCTGCAATCTCTGACAGTTTGCGCCCGGAGGCAATCTTGATCAGGGTCTGCATCTCCCGCTCCGACAGCACCGAATGGCGGTCAACGTCCTGTGGATGGGCCAGGTTGTCAACCAGCATGTCGGACACTGCCTGGGTGACGAACCTGCGGCCCTGTGCCAAAGTTCGCACAGCGAGCGTCAGCTTTGCAGGATCTTCTGCCTTGTTAAGGTAGCCGTGGGCGCCAGAGCGCAGGCATCGGATTGCGTACTGATCTTCGCTGAACATGGACACAATCAAAGTCCGGATGGCAGGATGGGAGTCGCGAACGCTCGCCAGTACTTCCAGCCCGCCTCTTCCGGGTAAATTCAGGTCCAGTATGAGTACGTGACACTCTACTTTGCGTAGTAACTCGCGTACTTCGGAATAGGTACCAGCCTCGCCGACCACCTCAATATCCACTGCGTCAACCAACGTGTCCCGAATCCCACGGCGGACCATGGCGTGATCGTCGCAAATAACAACTCTGATCATGATTCGCCGTCCCAGGTAGGCGTGCTAGCGGAAGATTCCAATGGAACCGAGAGAATGATGGTGGTGCCTTTACCTTCCATGCTGCTGATGTCCAGCCAACCGCCGACGGTTTGCGCCCTTTCCCGCAGACCCTGAAGTCCGAAGGCCCTGGGTTTTTTTTGGTCCTCTGTGGATAAACCGATGCCATCGTCGCTCACTTCCAGTGTCAAAACCCCTTCCGCATCAGAAATGTCCACACGTACGGTCTTGCACATGGCATGTTTGGAGGCATTTGTGAGCGCCTCCTGGGCCACACGGTAGGCCACCAGTTCCACACTCTTGTTCTTCAGGGTCAGATCAGGACGCGCTGTCAGGCCGACTGGAATGCCAGTACGTTTTGCAAAACCTTCCGTAAGCCACTGCACCGCTGCGACCAGTCCCTGGTCCAGAACCGCTGGGCGCAGATTCATCATGATGCGCTGACTGGCCCCCATGGCATGTTGCACCATGCTATGAGCAGATTCCAGGTGTGCTTGGATATCTGTGTTGTCTGCATGCCTGGAGACCCAGGCGAGATCAAGCCGCGCCGCAACCAGCGAGCCTCCGATGTCGTCGTGTATTTCCCTTGCGATGGACGCGCGTTCAGCTTCAACGGTGGCTTGCAGGTGGCTGGCAAATTCAACCAGCTTGCGCTGTGAATCGGCAAGTGCCTGGGTCGCCAACTCTCTATCAATTTGGGCCTGCCGGGTTGTCAGCGCGCGATCAATGGCGAGCGAAAGGCGACCCATGCCTGCTTTGCTGACGAAATCGCTGATGCCTCTCTGTACTGCTTCTACCGCCAGTTCTTCGCCAATGGCGCCCGAGACCAGGATGAACGGAGGGCTGGTTACGTCACGGGGAAGGGTATTCCACGCTTCTATTGCCGTAAATCCATGGAGCCGATAGTCGGCAAGTATCACGTCGACCGGTAATTGTGAGGCGGCTTCCATGAAGCCATGCAGGGAGTCGACGCAATGTATTTGGTAGGTGATTGGGGCTTTGTCGAGTGCCCGGCAGACCAATTGGTGGTCGGGTGCCGAATCTTCCAAATGCAGGATGACGAGATGCTTCAGTGGCAGGTTTTTATTCAACTTCGGGGCTATCATGACGACAACATTATGTGGGGTTCCCGGATGCAGCCCGAAAATTTCCCAAGCGGCGTGAATCCTGATAATCTAGAAGCCTACTGAGGCCTCGTGGCAGATCAAGGACTGGTTGGAAGACATTGGCGATTTCGAGGACAAAAGCAGATGCAGCCTTCAATGACAACACCTACTCCACCGGGCGTGCAATTGCCGGTCATGTTGGTCGCGGAAGTGCAGGATTCGCTGTTGGTCGTAGTGCATGACCTGTCTCGTCTGGATAGCTTGTTGGCCCACACCATGGAAAACTTGATGGAGCGTTTTACCTCCGCAAGTGCGAATCTCGCCAACCCCACATTGGCGCAGTCTAAAGAACTGGATGACGTCCGCAGTACCTTGCGTGCTGCGGTGACCGAGTTGCAGTTTCAGGACATGGCCTCCCAACTGATTGTTCATACCTCCAAGATTCTGCAGGGTTGCGCCTATAGACTGGCCTCGGAATCCATGGGAAGCGAAGACGGTGAGGCCGTACCTTTCGTGGAAGAAGTACCGGAGCGGCCCAACCCCGTCACCCAGGACGAGATGGACGCCGGTTCCATTGAGTTGTTTTAATTTCCCCCAATGCAACATAGAAATAGTCGGAGCGCCTTATGTCTGTAATTCTCGCAGTTGATGACTCGCCATCCATGCGGAAAATGGTTTCGTTTACCTTGACCGGCGCAGGCTATCAGGTGGTAGAGGCTGTTGATGGCCAGGATGCCTACGAAAAGGCGCTGTCGCAATCGTTTGATCTGGTGCTGACTGACCAAAACATGCCACGGTTGGACGGACTCGGCCTGACCCGCAAATTGCGCGACCATCCACAGTTCAAGACCACCCCCATTTTGATGTTGACCACCGAGTCCAGTGACCTGATGAAGCAGGCTGGCCGGGCAGCAGGTGCTACCGGTTGGCTGGTCAAGCCTTTTGATCCGGCGCGGTTGCTGGATGTGATTAAAAAGGTGATTAAGTGATTCGCTGAAGTCGGTACCAATACCAGACTCTTTTTAGAAATTCAGGAGAGACACATGGCAGAAACACATCAGGGCGGTGGCGAGGCGGGCGGAGACTTTGATCTCAGTCAGTTTTACCAAATCTTCTTTGAAGAGGCCGGCGAAAACCTGGATCAGATGGAGCACATGCTGCTCAACCTGAACCTGGAAACGGCCGACGACGAGGAGTTAAATGGCATTTTCCGGTGCGCGCACTCGGTCAAGGGCGGTGCTGCCACCTTCGGTTTCTCTGATGTCGCTGAGTTGACCCACCAAATGGAGTCGTTGCTGGACAAGCTACGCCGCCATGAGCTGGCACCCAATGCATCCATGGTCGATGTGCTGCTGGAGTCAGCTGATGCTTCGCGCAGTCTGCTAGCGCGGCACCAGAACGGTGGCGAGGGTGAGCCACTGGCGACAGGCGAGCTAGTGCGCCGTATCAGCGAGTTGGCAGCTGGGGGCGCGCCCGCTGCGGTGCCGAAGCCTGCCGCGTCTGCGCCGAAGGTTGCTGTTGCTACGGCTCCCGCTTTGCCGGATGGCGTGCGCGCATTGGAAATCTCCTTTGGCCCGTTAGATCGCCCAGAACAGGCTGATGCGGTACAAGAGCTGTTCCGCGATATTCCTGGGCTTGGAAAAATTTCCCCGCTGCCATCTGACCGCGCCAATGTACGCAGTTTCCATGTGGAAACCAACTCTAGCGATGACGATTTGCTGGATTTGTTTGCGTTCCACGTTTCGCGTGAGCGCATTGTCATCAAGTCACTGGAAACCGCCGAGCCGCCA
>JAYWAV010000171.1:0-14342 GCA_043782015.1 Rhodoferax sp.
AGCACCAGCTGCGCCGCCTCAGGAATCGTCATGAAGTAGCGCGTGACTTCGGGGTGCGTGACCGTCAGCGGTCCGCCAGACGCCAACTGCCGCCGAAACAGCGGCACGACACTGCCGCTGGAGTCCAGCACATTGCCAAAGCGCACCATTGAAAAAATCGTCGCACTTTGCGTATCTGCCAACGCCTGCAACACCAGCTCCGCCATGCGCTTGCTGGCGCCCATCACATTGGTCGGGCGCACCGCTTTGTCGGTGCTGACCAGCACAAAGCGTCGTACACCATGCGCCAGTGCCGCCAGTGCCATGTGCGTGGTTCCCAGCACGTTATTGAGAATTCCCACGCCCGCATTGCTCTCCACCAGCGGAACATGCTTGTAGGCAGCGGCGTGGTAAACCGTGACGGGCTTGTATTGGCTGCAAATGTCGTTCAGGCGCGGGGCATCCTGCACACTGCCCAGCAACTGCACCAGTTCCACCGATAAACCCGCCGCAGTGCAGATGGCCGCCAACTCCTGGTGGATGCTGTAAAGACCAAATTCATTGTGGTCCAGCAACAAAAGCTGCCGCGGTTGTTGCAACAGGATCTGGCGGCACAGTTCGCTGCCAATGCTGCCACCGGCACCCGTGACCAGCACGACCTGCCCTGACAAATCCCGCGCCAGCAAGTCTTGTCTGGGCGGTACGGGCTCGCGTCCCAGTAAATCTTCAACGTCCAGCTCCCGGAAATCTTGCACCGTGATGCGGCCGCTGGCCAGATCGCCCATGCTGGGCAGGGTCCGGATGTGGACCGGCAGACCTTCGAGCGATGCAATGATCTGATTGCGCCGCGCCCGCGAGGCGCTGGGCATGGCCAACACCATATCGCTGATGCGCTCCTCCTGCACCAGCGTGCGCAACTGATCGGCACTGCGCACCCAGGCACCATTGATGCTGCTGCCGGCTTTTGCCGGGTCGTCGTCGACAAACCCAACCAAGTGGAACTGGCGAGAAATGTCCAGCGCCGTCGCTGTCTGGACGCCAGCGGTTCCGGCGCCGTAAATCAGCAAGCGCGGAATCACGTGGCCGGGCGCCTGCGACAAACCCGCCAGCCAGAAGCGGGCCATGGCGCGACTGGCTCCCACGAACAGCAAAAAGATGATGGGCTGGAGTACGCCCAGACTACGTGGCACGCCGACCCACTGGAACCACAACAAGATAGCGGTGAGCACGACTGCATAGACCGCCACCGCCTGCGCCGTTGCCATCAGGGCCGCCTGGCCGGTGTAGCGAAAAATCGCGCGGTACAGACCAAAACGGACAAAGACAGGCACCGCCAGTGCGGGCGCCAACGCGTAAACCCACCATTGATTACCAGAGGGCTCATGCAGCGCATCCAGCCGCAAAGTAAATGCGATCCAGGTGGATATCAGCGCCAGTGCAACGTCCAGCGAAATGACGATCAGGCGTTTGGCGGCACGGGGCCAGGCTAAAACGCGGTTAGACATGGGGTTGGAAAAAGCGGCACATGGGAATTTTCATTCTAGGTCAGTGGCTTACGCCGTCCCGGCGCACCACCTTCCATGCTGTGAGCCCAATGATCCTCAGATCGAAGAAAAAGGACTGTCGCTGAAGGTATTGCAGATCCAGCTGAACTTTCTGCGGAATCGGCAATTCGTCGCGACCATTGATTTGCGCCCAGCCAGTCAGTCCGGGTGTCAGCAGGTGGATGCCAAGTTCGGTGCGCTGTGCCACCAGGTCGTCCTGGTTGAACAATGCCGGACGCGGCCCGACAAAACTCATGTCGCCGATCAGGATACTCCACAACTGCGGCAATTCGTCCAGGCTGGACTTGCGTAAAAACCCGCCGACCGGAGTCAGGTAGTTTTGCGCATTGCCCAGCAAGTGCGTCGCCACGGCTGGCGTTTCCACGCGCATGGTGCGGAATTTGGGCATTCTGAAAATGCGGTTGTGCTTGCCGACGCGGTCGGACCAATACAGCACGGAGCCGCGCGATGTGACCCGCACGCAGAGCGCAACCACCAGCGAAGGCAGCATCAGCAACAAACTTGCCAATAGCGCGGCAGCCAGGTCGAAGGCGCGTTTCATGGATGTGTCTCACCGGAAAAAGCCTTGCGCAAACCCGCATGCAGCGACTCGGGTGGTGCCCAACCCAGCGTATTGCGCAGCTTGGAAATATCCACCTGAAGGTTATCCAGCAAGCGGATCGCAATATTCTGGCGACCCAAGACCGAACACCCCAGGCGAATCAGCGTGGTCGGCACCGCAATCAGCCGCAAAGGCATGTTGGCGGCACGGGCCATGGCGGCAACCAGTTCGCGGGTAGAAACGTCGTGTCCATCGCTCACCAAAAAGGTCTGGTTGGCGGCCTCCGGATGTGTGACGCACAAGGCCACCGCATCCACCAGGTTGTCTAGCCCGACCAGACTGCGGGCGTTATGAATGGCCCCCAGCGGAAGCGGCCAGCCGCGCGCGACAGCGCGTAAAAGACTTCCAAAATTGGCCTTGGCTCCGGGGCCGTATACCAAGGGAGCCCGCACAACCGTCAACTCCATGCGTTGCGCTTGGGCAATCTGCAAAAGCACCTGCTCCGCAGCGAGCTTGCTCCTGGCATACGCATCCTGTGGCGCCGGAGTGTCGTGCTCCGCGAATGCAGTTCCCGGGACCGTTGATTCGCCATGCACCTTGACCGAGCTCATGAAAATAAAACGTTGAACGCCTGCCAAGGCTGCCTGCCGACCCAGGTTTCCACTGCCCCGAACATTGACCCAATCGAATTGCGCGTCGGCATTCCGGGCTGCAGCACCCATTTGATGGACATGTGCCGCCAGGTGGATCACCACTTGGCAATCCTGTAGTGCGGCACGCCAGTTCGTGTCGGGGCCAATATCCCCCACTGCCACCACGTCGGCGCTGGTCTGCGCCTCCTTGATGCGCCGCACTGCAGCCACTACGCCCATCCCATTGGCACGCAAATGGGCACACACGGCGCGACCCACAAACCCGTCTGCACCGGTGACAAGAACCTTCATGTCGGCCGCCTGCGCCGAATCCCGGAATACCCAGGAGATAGAAAAAAACGGAACATGCTCGCAACATGCCAACGCAAATACCGCAAACTGCGGTGACTACTGCGCTGCGCATCATGAACGATGCCCGCACCGGAAATGACCCGGACGCGCCCCCCCTGCAATTGCAGACGGCAGCAAATATCAACATCCTCGTAATAGAGGAAATAGCGCGTATCGAAACCCTGCAACTGAGCATAGGTCGCGCGCGAAAAAACCATGCACATACCAGCGATCCAGTCCGCGTCGCCATCCGGGCCTGGCAGCACCACAACAGGTCGGCGCAAGCCCAGGGCTTTCGCGAAAATGCTGGCTGGCGTAGGAAATGCGCGCGCGCTATCTTCCAGGACGCCGTCCGAGCGGCGTACCTGCGGCCCCACCACTCCGAGCTGGCTGTCGCCAGCGGCGACCAGCAAAGCCGGAAACGGGTTGTCCTGCAAGCGCACATCCGGGTTCAACACGCAAAAATATGTGCCACGGGCCTGACCGAAGGCGCGGTTGTGGTTGTCTCCAAAACCTCTGGGATGGTCGTTGACCATGCGCCGGATCGGAAAATCAAAGTCCAGCGGTGCGACGGCATCGGCCTCGGGAATGTTGATAGTCAGCAGCACCTCCAGCTGGGTCGCCGCGCAGTGGCGTTGCAGATCCGCAAGCAGGTTCCTGACCAGAGACATCTGGCCATGGCTGACAATGGAGACCGACAACATGCAGTTGTCCTCGCCCGCTATTTCCTCCATCGCCACACCAACCAATACACCGACAGTCGGCGGACAAACTTCAGCAACGAAAACACCGTCAACAGACAAAGTTCCCACCCCGTCAGGTAGTGCCTTACGTAGAGATGGAAATAGTTTTCAAGGTCCCCTTTTTCCATACTCCAGAGCTGACTGCTGAGCCCCGCCACACCAAACGGTTGCTTGTAGATCAAGGCCAATGGCACCATCAATTTATCGATGCGTCCGCCACGACTCAAAATCTCCAGCCAGAGCAAATGGTCTTCCATATGCCTGCGCCCGTTCAGGAAGCGAGAAACACCCACCCTTCTGAGCATCACCGACGGCGTAATGAACTGGTTGGACAAGAGCAAATCCCACCGCTTGATTTGCGACACAGCATAACCAGCGGCCACTTCATGCGAGATATCCGAACTGGATGAAAGCAGATGGGAATGGCCGGACAGGGAAACTTCCGGGTGTTCCTGCATATATTGAAATTGCAATTCAATTTTACGGGGGTGCCACGCATCGTCGGCATCCAGAAACGCGATCAGCTCCTGCGTAGCCACGGCCCATCCTGCATTGCGTGCACTGGCCACGCCGGCATTGCCTGCCATCGTCACGACCTGCACCCATCCCTCCGAATACGCCCGCGCAATGCGGTGCAGCAGGGCTTTGGTCCCTTCACCATTGCCGTCGTCAACCAGGATGACCTCCTTCGGCAACAGGGTCTGGTTGGCTACCGACTGCACGGCCCGATCAATGGTCAGATCGCACCTGTAACAGGGAATCACCACTGATACAGGAGCAAAGGTTCCGGACGGAATGGGCATGGGAGAAACAGGACAAGAACGTATAGGGGAAGTCAATCCGACTTGTATCGGTTGCCGAATGTCAGACGCCAACCATGTTAACCAAGGCGTCAACGTATTTTCTGCCTTCACCGCCTCTCACCCAATCGCGCGCGCACTCGCGCTTTTGCTGCCATTGCGCGACAGGCATGCCCTGGACAAATCGCCAAGCCTCAGTCCAGCTTGAAAATTGCCGCGCGTCCACATAGGAATCAGCCGGCACCAGCGTGTCAATATCAGGAGCGCCCAAGTAAATGGGCACCGTTCCTGCGTAAAAGCAGTCAAAAATCTTCTCGGTCAGGTAGCCTTGCATAGGCATGTTTTCAAGGCACAGGGAAAAAGCGTATTGACTCAACGTGTCGAGCTTACTTTGGCAAGTGCCACGGTACGCTGCCCTCAGGGCGCGAAAGTTCCAAAGATAGGGAAGCGATACGGTTTGCCGACTGTAATAATCCATCCAGCCGCGACCATACAGGTCTACCGCGTCCGACTTCACCAGTTCCGCAATCGCCCGGATTCTTGCGCTGTATAGCTCAGGCCTGCGCCGACGGGCCGAATGCCTCCCCGCTATCACCACAAGCTTCTGGCTTCGCTCCACCTGATTCCAGTGTGGCTCCGACACGCGGTCCCGTGGTTGCGGCATGTAAAGCTTGCGCAGACGCTCGACCTGTACATCTTTTAACGAATACCCCTCGCCGTTCACGTTATAGACATAAACCTTTTCAAACAACCGGGTCAGCTCTGGCAGCGCAGCATACAACTGTGGCGCAACCAGTGGGGGCTCCAGGATCGCGAATCCCGCGCGCTGGATATGCAGCGCACTCTTCAGAAAATCCAACTTGTCGGTCAGCCCAAGCGACCAGTATTCGGCGGGGCTCGGCGTCCCTTCCTCCAACATGGCATCGGCCGTATGGATCAACGCACCGGCCCTTTGCAACTCGGATTGCAGCCGGATGTAAGGGGCCAACTGGTTGTCTCGATTCAAGACTGCATCATCGCTATTGAAAAGCTTGTCTCCATCAAACTGTGCGTAGGAGGGGTCAATGAATATTTTGCGGGGCATGCGCGAATTCGTCCTTCGACTCAGTGGGCTGGTGTGACAACCGATGTACGCGATATGTACCATAGAAAAAAAGCACCTATTCCGCCCCACAGAAGGAATAGCAGGGCGGCATATCCCATGGTCCACGCTCCATCTTTGGAATGGATCCAACCATGCGCCGCAAAATTCAACAGCAGTATGGCTGCGCAGCAGCTCAGCGAAGCGGCCAGCCAGCGCTGGCCTTGCGCCGACATCGTTGCACCGCGGCCTAGTGCCATACGTAGCAGTACAAAGGAAACCAGGCTGCCAGCGGCAAACGCCAGCGGCACCTGCTGGAAATTGCCAGTTGCAGCAACCCAGACAACCAAGCCCAACGCAATCAGCGCACCGACAAGTTGCGGCAGCACCAAGGTACGGGTACGCATAGACTGGTGGGCGACCAGCCCGTAAACGCTCAATACGACCCTGAGCCATTCACTCATCGCACCCAACTGGACATATATCTGGGTGTTCTGAAACGCTGGCCCCAACATGCCGGAAACCCAAAGATCCGCCAGTGAGAACACAGCGCCAAAACACAAAACCGACAGGGGAAGTACACAGGCCGCATAGTTAACCCAGGCTGTACCCGAGTCTTCGCCAAGGCCATTAGCCTGCCGGTAGAAGCGTGGCATGAACCAAGACATGACAACCTGCTCGAAAGCACCAAATAGCCCCGCCGCCACACCGTAGCCCGCAACAAAATACCCCAGAGCCGCATAACCGGCATAGTCAGCGAGCACAAACCGGTAGCCTTGAAATTGCAGCCACGTGCAGGCCAAAGTCAGCGCGACAGGCCATGAAAATCGCCATAAACCGGTCAGCTTTTTGCGGTCAATGTAAACAGACTCTCTGCCTAGCTCCTTCGAAAAGAAAATCCGTGAAGCGATCAGGTATAGCATCAATTGCGAGAGTGCGACACCGATCAGCCAGGTCACCGCATCGCGTGCGTTAAAAAACCATACCAAGCCGATGCTCAACGCCAATCCTATTGCAGGCCCCATTAGATTCAACGCCGCGAACTCGTTGTTGCGCCCCAGCATATTCAGTGACGGAACATACGTCTGCTGCAAAGTCCCCAAAAAGAGGCTGGCCCATACCACGGCCATGACACCCGCCACTGGCGAATCGAGCGCCACATACCGCTGCTGCATCGCTAGCATCAGGACAACAGCGCATAGGCTGGCCAACGCAAACAAATAGATGCTGTACACGCGGAAGTAAGCCCGCAGCGTGCCATTGCGATGCCAGCTATGCAGCCGTCGATTGATAAACGTACCCAACGGGGAAACCAGAAACAAGGCGCAGAATGTGGTGACAGCACCTATCAGTGCAACTTTTCCCACCTCATCGGGTGGAAGCAGGGTGGTCATGGCCCGTACACCGACCAGCACCAACAGGAGCTGTATCAGGCGCGATACAAAGGTAACTACCAAGTCACGCTCTCTTCCCATGCGGGTCGGCGCGCGCCAGCAGACTCTTGACAATGGCAACTGCCAATTGCGGTTCGCGCAGAGCCAGCACCAAAAAGCCCAGTCGCACCTGCCGGCGGGCAACTCGCAATCTCCAGGGAAAACACTGCGCCAACTCGCGATGTCTCTCAACTTCCGCTATCCATTGACGCCACATGCGGTAGCGAAACTGCAGCAATTGCGGGTCTTTGCGCTGAACGCCATACCTCCTGCGAATGAACTGGATCAGTTCGCGCGTAGCAGACATATCGGGTACCTTGCTGTCATTGCCAGAGTGATAGCGGTACTGCACCAACGCATCCGGAATCCAGCGCAATGGCCCGCGCTCAATCACCTTGCACAAAAAGGATACGTCCGCGTACTTTCCCCCTTCATCGGGGACCAATTGCAAACCGTGCATGGCTTCAACCCGGTACATATAGGCCGGAAACGGCGCCGGTCCGGGCGATATTTTTTTCAGGTAGTACGCCAACAATGCCATTGGAGAATTGATGTCCAGCGGTTGCAAAAAACGCCCCATGACGGTTGCCTGCTCCAATGTCTCATCTTGCAATCTTGCTGCATTGCACGCTACGCCGATCAGATCGGCATGCTCCGAAATTTGCGCTTCCAAAGTCCGCACATAACCCGGCAACATCACATCATCGTCGTGGAACATGACCAGGTAAGGTGTAGTTACCTCTGACAGCACGGCATTGAAATGTGCATGAACCGACAGAGGCGGCTGCCTTTTGACCACCTGAACTCCGGGAAATTCGTGCTGCACCATATGCCAGGACTCATCGTCAGTGGAATTGTCGGAGACCACCAACCGCACCGGGACATCCTGTGACAGCACTGATGCAATCGTCTGACGCAACAAAGGCAACCGATTGCGCGTCAGTATATAAACGGTAGTCACTGGCGCTGGGGCCATGTGTAAAGGCTCCGATTCAGTTAGAACAAACACCCTACACCACTTGGCCACTTACGCGTACATTTCGCGCATCCGTTCACCCTACTCATTGGAGCACTCCATGGTCACGAAATTGCATAAAGACAGCACCAACAAAACTGACAGTCCCAACATGTCCGCTTCGGTCAAGGACTCGGCGCAACAGATCTGGCAAGCCGGTTTGGGCGCCTTCACCCGTGCGCAGGCAGAAGGCTCCAAGGCGTTTGAGGCGCTGGTCAAGGAAGGTGTGAGCATACAGCGCAAAACACAGGCGGTTGCGGAAGAGAAGATTACGGAGGCCACCTCCAAGATGACGCATATGGCTACTGACATATCGTCCAAAGCGTCCGGCCAATGGGACAAGCTGGAAAACATCTTTGAAGAGCGTGTCGCCAAGGCCCTGAACAAGCTGGGCGTGCCCTCAGCCAAGGACGTCAGCGCGTTGATCGCGCGCATTGATGCCTTGAACCAGGCTGTGCAAAAGCTATCGGCCAAGGCCCCTGCTGCAAAGAGCACAGCTGCCAAGGCCGCCCCAAAAGCAGCCGCAAAAACAAAGACCAAGGCCAAACCGGCACTCCGCAAGGCTGCGGCCAAACGCCCGGCTCGTAAAGCTTAGGGCTATACCGACGATCCACAAAAGGGCGCAATGGCGCCCTTTTTGCCAACTGGGCAGACATGCCATCTCGATGGGCAACACGCTCGTGCTGCGCTGCACCAATTTCAACCCCCTCCCCCATCTACACTTTGGCCCTATGCAAGTAAAGACACCCCATCCCCCCAAGATTGCGCTGGCCTTAGCCGGCGGCGGGCCGCTGGGTGCGATTTACGAAATTGGCGCAATGTGCGCGCTTGAAGAATCGCTGGAAGGTCTGGACTTCACCAAATTGGACCACTACGTGGGTGTTTCAGCCGGTGGCTTCATCGTCGCGTCGCTGGCCAATGGCATGACGCCGCGGGAACTCTGCGCCTCGTTCATCGAAAACAATGCCGCATCGTCCGACACCTTTGACCCCTCCTGGCTGATGGAGCCTGCCTACGGTGAATTTGTGCGCCGAGGAATCATGCTGCCCGGCCTGCTGCTGTCCGCGCTGTGGGGCGTGACAGTAGGACGCAAATCCATACTCAGTGCGTTGGAACGCCTGGCCCCGGCCTTGCCAACTGGCGCTTTCTCCAACCGCCAGGTGAATACACAACTGGCGCGCCTGTTCAGCCGCGAAGGGCGCACCAATGACTTCCGCAAGCTCAAGACCAAGCTGACGCTGGTCGCCACCAATCTGGACAGCGCCGAAGCCACCTTGTTTGGCCGCCCGGGCTGGGACCACGTCCCGATTTCGCAGGCTGTGCAGGCCAGCTCTGCCCTGCCGGGCATGTTCCCGCCAGTGGAAATTGATGACCAGTATTACGTGGACGGCGCCCTGAAGAAAACCATGCACGCGTCGGTCGCGCTGGACGATGGCGTTGATCTGATGATTTGCCTGAACCCTTTGGTGCCGTTCAACGCCACCTCGCCGCAAGTGGCCAAGGTGATGCAGCGCGGCCTGCCATCCGAAAAGCGCCGCATTCCGCGCATCGCTGATGGCGGCCTGACCTCGGTGCTGAGCCAGACGTTCCGCTCGATGATCCACTCTCGCATGGAGCTGGGCATGAAGCACTACGAACACAGCTACCCCGATACCGACATCATCCTGATCGAGCCCGACCACCGCGATCCGGAGCTGTATTTGGCGAACACCTTCAGCTACGCACAACGCCGCCAACTGGCCGAACACGCCTACCAGCAGACGCGCCAGATGCTGCGCTCGCGCAAGACCGGCCTGTCCGCCAAACTCGCCCGCCATGGCATCAGCCTGAACCACGTTGTGCTGGACGATCCCAAACGCCACCTGACGGCTCCCGCCAAGGCGCCCACACGCCTGGGCCGTGCGATAGCTACGCTGCAGGAAGTCATGGACGATCTGGGCGACGTAGTAGCCGCCGCAAATCGGCCCAAGGCACACTGAGTCCAACATGGTCAAAAAAGCCCCACGCCGCACCGCCGAGCGCATCCTGGAGGTGACGCTGGAGTTGTTCAACCGCTTTGGTGAGCCCAACGTGTCCACCACGCTGATTTCTGCGGAAATGGGCATCAGCCCCGGCAACCTGTATTACCACTACCCGGCCAAGGAAGAGCTGATCAACTCGCTGTTCGACAAGTACGAAGCAGCGCTCAATGAACTGCTCAACGCCAGCGACAGCGTGCGCGATGTGGAAGACGCCTGGTTTTTCATGCACACGTTGTTCGAGCTGATCTGGCAATACCGCTTTTTGTACCGCGACCTGAACGATTTGCTCAGCAAAAATCGCCGCCTGGAAACCCACTTCCAGTTTGTCCTGAAGAACAAGACCCGCGCCGTCACGGCCTTGCTGGAAAGCATGGCCCGCTCGGGCGCCTTGCAGATGGACGCACGCCAGATGGAGCCCACCGCCACCAGCATGGTGGTGGTACTGACCTATTGGCTGAGCTTCGAGTACGTGCGAGACCCACGCCGCGCATTGGAGCCCGAAAGCGCACAGGCCGCGCTGATGCGCGGTGCGCACCACGTACTGAACCTGCTGGTGCCCTATCTGCAAAACGAACAACGCACGCACCTGCTGCAATTGGCAGGCGCCTACGGCACCAAAGACTGACCAAACACCCATGCCCAGCTGGACCCCGTTCCCCCATGTAAGCGAATTCCCGTTTGACGCGGATACTGTGCGCAAGCAATGGTCCCAACTCCACTTGGGCGACCAGGAGCCTTTAGCGCAAGACCCCAAAGTGCTGGCGGCCTGGGTGCATTTCCACCGCGGAGAATTTCAGCAGGCTTTTGAGGCCGGATTGAAAGCCGGTACAAATGGCATTACCGTGGCCAACAAGGCGGCGTGCATGTACGCCAACTACCTGGAACCCAGGGAAAAGATCAAGCACGATATCTTCAACGAAGTGGCCCAGCGCGCAGCGCAACAGGCTGCGGAGAACCCTGACCACGCCAACGCACACTATTGGCAGGGCTATGCCTTGGGCCGCTTCAGCCAAGGTATCAGCGTGGCGCGTGCACTGGCACTGGGCCTTGGCGGGAAAATCAAGATGGCATTTGAAACAACAATCCGCCTGGAACCGAAGCATGGCGATGCGCATATTGCGCTGGGAACGTTCCACGCCGAGGTGATTGACAAGGTCGGCGCGATGATTGGCAACATGACCTATGGCGCCAAGAAAGACACCAGCCTGCAACTGTTTCAGCAAGGCCTGGCACTCAAACCCAAATCTCCCATCGCAATGATGGAGTACGCCAATGCGTTGACCATTCTCGAAGGCGACAGCCGCCACGCAGAGGCCACCGCCCTGTATGAGCGCGCCGCGGCCACCGCGCCTATGGATGCGATGGAACGGCTGGACGTGGATATGGCCCAGGCCGAGTTAGCCGGTTCGTAATCCAGCATCCGTTCACTTGAAATTCCATAGCTGCTGAGGAGCTGGCTCAAACGACCTTGGTTGACGCACAGAGGAGGGCGATATGCCCAGTGCCTCATGGTGTGCCTAAGGCCACACAAATCGGCCCCGTGCACACCGCCCTCCTCTGCGGTTTTGTAGTGTTCGGACTGCTGAAAACCAAACACGATTCGTCTCGCTGGGGTGGGGCGTGCTGGGGGCCGATTTGTGTGGCCTTAGGCACGCCATGAGGCCCCCGGCATTCCCCACTCCGGCAGGCCACCACGCTTCCAATGGAATGTAGCGGAACCAATGGCTACTCTCCCCAAGGAAGCATCAAAGTCACCAACGACAGTTTCGCAAACTCAGGCTCGAAGCGGTCAATGATTTGCTGGGGTTGCGGGCACAGGATCGCGTCTGAGACGATGCCAAACTGCACACCGCCGCCATAGCTGAGGATAGATACACCCAGCCCCACCGTACCGCTCTGCGGCACCCAGAACAGCGACTCCTCAATCGTCGATCCGCAAATCTTCAGCTTCTCGCGCGGCCCCGGCACATTGGTCATCACCGCGGTGGCTTTCTTGGAAAACAGATTGAGCAAAGCGTCCTGTGCTGGCTTGATCAACATACCAGCTACCGCCAGCAAGCCAAACGCCAGCAAGGGCTGCATACTGTCCTTCAAACCCGCCATCCGTTTGCGCACCTCCAGCACCCGCTCCACAGGGTTGTCCAGGCCAATGGGTAGCACCAGCGGTGCCAGGCCGAACTGGTTGCCCAGCATGTGGGCCTGGTCCAGCGGGCGCAGATTCACCGGAACCATGACCCGGATTTCTTTGCCGTCTATGGATTCACCACCAGCGCGCAGGTACTCGCCAATCGCTCCGGCCGCACAACTCAACAGCACGTCATTGATCGAACAGCCCAGCGCCTTGCCGATGGCCTTCACCTCATCCAGCGGCAGGGGCACACACCAGGCCACGCGCTTGGTCAAACCCGGCACGCCTTTGAGGCTGGTGGGTGAATCGTCCGGCATCAGCGCCAACGCCGCCATATCGCCCAGCAACTGGTAGGCCATGCGTGCCGCATCAGCGCCGCCGCGTGGGTCAGACAGCATGTCCAGCGATTTGGTGGCACCACCACCGGCCATCGCCATCGCTTTGACTGCCATGCCCGCAAAAGGCTTGAGCAGGGTGTTCGTGATCCAGTCATCAGAGCCCTGCCCATCGCGATGCGCGCGCCGGGGTCGCACCGGCGGCGGGACGCCACCATCTACCAACGACTGCATCACCGAGATCAGCGCGATGCCATCGGCAATGCAGTGGTGGATACGCACCATCAATGCGGAGCCACCTTGGTAATGCTCGACCAGATGAAACTGCCACAGCGGATGGCTATGGTCCAGCGGCTCCATGCACAGTTGCGCCAGGCGCTCCTGCAGTGTTTGCTGCTCTTGCCCAATGGGGCTGGCAGGCAACGTCTCCACCACCAGATGTCGCGCCAGATCGAAGTGGGCATCAGGAACCCAGCTTGCGCCAGTGGCGTCCTCGACAGCGCGCTGCACAAAGCGCGGGTACTGCAGTAGCCGCTCCTGCACGCGCTCTGCCAGATCGTGGCGACGGATGCCTGGCCGGATCACCCAGACCCCGACAATCATCATCAAATTGGTAGCCGAGTCCATGCGCAGCCAGGCCGTATCGACCTTGCTCATGCGTTTTTTCGGCACTGCATTCTCGCTTTGGACTCGGGTGACCATGGGGTTGTTGTTCGGTTGGAATTGCCGACCTTGGGTTTGAACGGGGCTTTTCATTTTGAGGCAAAAGGCACCGTAAGATAGAGGCCAAAGACATATTCAACCCCACAGGAGATCTCCATGGCTACCCTCAAATCACAATTCGAAGCCGCTGTCGCCAATTCCAAATCGCTGACCGAGCGCCCTGACAACGGTACCTTGCTGAAGATTTACGCCCTGTACAAGCAGGCCACAGTCGGTGACAACACCGAGAAGAAGCCCGGCTTTACCGACATGGTGGGCCGCGCCAAGTGGGACGCATGGAATGGCTTCAAAGGCACGTCCGACAAAGACGCGATGCAACAGTACATCGACCTGATTGAATCCTTGAGCTAAACCTGGCTGCAGCGCGCACTGGCTATGCGCAAGTAGCTACTAAATCAATAGCACCTTCGCTTGGGCAAAGGTGCTATTTTTTCGTGGGGCCGGCTTTCGCCGGAGCTTTGGGCGCCAGCAGCTTGTCGAGATTCTTCACGATCTCGCCCTCGATCTTGTCCTTGAAAGCGCCCAGCAAAAAGCCCAGTTTTGCATCCAGCGCAAATGCATCTTTGGTCACGGCAAGCGTCCCCTTGACACCCGAGCGCACAAACGTCACCGTATCGCCGGTCTTGCCTTCCTCGTAGGTGCATTCCATGCCAAACTCCTGCTCTACCTGTTCAGCCCACTGGTAGGCTATTTTTCGTGCAGCGGCGAACCCCATGGTGTGCTCCCGCTGAATATGAAGATTTGCCACGTCCTAACTCCTCAAGGTTGCCCACAATGAGCCTCTATAAATTCAAATCCAAAGCCGCCGGTGACCTGATCATGCTGGAACCCAATGGGCGCCAGATGCTGGAGACCATTGGCAAAGCTGATTCTGCTTCAGGCAGCAAAGGCATTCTGCTGCCTGCAGAGATGCCCGCTGCGATAGCGGCCCTGGAGGCCGCCGTTGCGCAGGACGAGAAGGATAAGCGCAATGCGCAGGAGCGAGGAGAGGCCCC
>JAYWAV010000172.1:0-5145 GCA_043782015.1 Rhodoferax sp.
CGTAAAATTTAAGCAAAATGGGCCTACAGCGCCCGCCAACTGAGCGTAAGCAGCTATGAAAATAAGAGCAAATGGTTTGGATATTGAAGTCGAAGATTCAGCCGCTGCAGCGGATGCGGAGCATGCAAAACGCCCGGTCGTGCTGCTGGTGATGGGGCTGGGCATGCAGCTCATCGCCTGGCCGCCGTATTTTGTGCAGCCCTTGTTGGATGCGGGCTACCGCGTGGTCCGGCTCGATAACCGCGACATTGGCCTCTCCAGCCATCTGGACCATTTGGGCAAGCCCAACCTCCTACTGGCAACTATCAAACTCAAGCTGGGCCTCACGCCCAAGGCGCCGTATTCCGTGGCTGACATGGCTGCCGACGCTTTAGGCGTGTTGGACGCTTTGAAGATTGACAAGGCACACGTGGTGGGCGTCAGCATGGGCGGCATGATTGCGCAGCGCATTGCGATCGCCGCGCCCGCGCGGGTCTTGAGCCTGACCAGCATCATGAGCAGCAGCGGCGCCAGGGGTTTGCCGAATGCCAAGCCTGCGGTGCTGAAAGTCTTGCTCGCACGGCCCATGAACGCAACCCCCGAGGGCGTGGTGGCGCATTACCTGAAGCTCTTCCGCGTGATTGGCAGCCCGGCGTTCCCGATGCCCGAAGCGGCGATGCGCGAGCGCATTCTGGCGGGTATGAAGCGCAGTTTTTATCCGATAGGCACACTGCGCCAGATGCTGGCGATCGTGTCCGACATTACCCGCGCGGCCCAGCTCGCGCGCATCACCAGCCCGACGCTCGTGCTGCACGGCAAGGCCGACCCACTGGTGCCTTACCCCTGCGGCGAAGATACGGCCAAGCGCATCAAGGGCGCGAAGCTGGTCGGCATTGAAGGCATGGGCCACGACCTGCCGCCGCAGCCGGTGACGCAGATGCTGGCCGAGCTGATCCCGCATTTGAAGGCCAGCGATGAACACGCCTGAACAATCCCAGCTCGGCAAGGCCTCGGCCTATATCGACCAGTACGACGCGTCGCTGCTGTTCCCGATACCGCGTGCTGGCTAGCGCGCCGAAATCGGCATCACCGGCGCCGCGCCGTTCTTTGGCGCCGACATGTGGACGGCGTTCGAGCTGAGCTGGCTCAACGCCCGCGGCAAGCCGCAAGTCGCGCTGGCGCACATCACCGTGCCCTGCGAATCGGTCAACATCATTGAGAGCAAGTCGTTCAAGCTGTATCTCAACAGTTTCAACAACACGCGCTTTGCCGATGCCGCCGAAGTGCTGGCCCGCTTGCGCGCTGACTTGAACGAAGCGGTGTGGCGCGGCGGTGTGGTGCAGGCGTCGATCGGCGTGCGCCTGATCGCCGCCGAATGGTTTGACCGCGAGCCGATTTTTGAACTGGACGGCCTGAACCTGGACCGCCTCGACGTGGAATGCACGCAGTACCAGCCAGCACCGGAACTGCTGCAGACGTTGCCCGGCGAAGGCGCGGTCAGTGAAGTGCTGGTCAGCAATCTGCTCAAGAGCAATTGCCTGGTGACGGGCCAGCCCGATTGGGGCAGCGTGCAGATCAGCTACACCGGCGCGGCTATTGTTCAGGAAGGCCTGCTGCAATACCTGGTGAGCTTTCGCAACCACAACGAATTCCACGAGCAATGCGTGGAGCGCATCTTCATGGACATCTGGACGCGCTGCAAACCGGCCAAACTGACGGTCTATGCGCGCTACACGCGCCGCGGCGGGCTCGATATCAACCCGTTCCGCACCAGCCACCCACAGGCGCTACCGGGCAATACGCGCACTGCACGGCAGTAGTTTTTAAAGAGTACATTGCGGGTGAGTTCACACCCTTCGTGAGAAAGTGGGCCAGACAGGGGGCATGAACAGTTTTCACTGGATTTTTCCGCCATGCCGCAGATGAAATTAAAACTGGCCTCGCAGCAGCGCAAGCTGCTGGCCGTCGTGCTGGCGGCATTGTTCACTCTGGGCCTGGCCCTGGTTGCCCTGCTGTACGACGAACGCCAGAGCACCATCGCCCGCGAGAGCGAACGCCTGGTGGCCCAAACCCGGGTGATCGATGCCAATTTGGGCCAGCATTTGGACGGCATTAACGCGGCGCTCGTAAGTATGCGCGCAGAGCTTCAGGGCCAGCCCGGTCGGTCCAGGTCCAACCCGGATGACTCCAGGCACCTGCGAACGTTGTCCGACGCGATGCCCGGCGTGCGCACCATGTTGATCACCGACGACCAGGGCAAGGTGATCGCCTCCAGCCGATCGGAAGTCATTGGGTTTGATGCCAGCCAACGCCCCTATTTTCAGGTGGCCAAAGCGGGTGGCCGGATGGACATGCAGTATGTGTCGGAGCCCTTCAAGACGACCCTTGGCGTGTACTCGCTGAATGTGGTCCGGAACTGGGCGGATGACAAGGGCCAGTTTGGCGGTGTGATCACTGCCACGCTGGACCCGGAGTACTTTCAGGTGCTGTTGCGTTCGGTTTTGTATGCGGACGACATGCTGGCTGCGTTGATCCACGGGCAGGGCCGGGTACTGATCACACGGCCGTCCAGCCCTGGCATCAAGGGCGTCAATCTGGCAGTGCCAGGCACCCATTTCACCAACCACATGCAATCGGGCAGGGCCGAGAGCCTTTCCATGGGCTGGGTGGCGGCCACTGGCGATGAACGCATTGTGGTTTACCGCACCGTGCAGCCTGTGGCCTTGCAGATGGACCAACCGCTGGTGCTGGCGGTGAGCCGCCAGATGGCCGCCGTGATGGCCCCCTGGCGCTATCTGGCACTGGTTTGTGGTCTGACCTACGGCGTCATCTCCGTCGTGGTTTTGCTGAGTATCTATGTGCTGATGCGCAAACAGAAAGTGGTGATGGATCTGACGCGTTTGCGCGAATTGGAAACCCGTGAGCTGGCACAGCGACTGAGTTTGGCCTTGGACGGCGCAGATTTGGGGCTTTGGGATATTGACCTTGTCAGCGGCGCCAGGCATGTCAACGCCCGCGCGCTGGCCATCGTGGGGGATGAGCACGCATCGGGCCAAGGCAAGCTCGGAGACTGGTTTGCCCGCATTCATCACGATGATCTGCCTGGAGCCCACGCTGCGCGCTTGGCACACCAGGAGGGGCACGTGGCAGCTCTGGTCATGGAGTACCGGGTGCGCCACAAAGACGGTCATTGGGTGCATATCCACAGCCGGGGCAAAGTGACCCACCGCGGCGACGCGGGCGAGCCGTTGCGCATGATGGGTACCTACCTGGACATCACTGAACGCAAGGCGGCTGACGCGCAGATTGCCGAGTTTGCTTTTTACGATCCGCTGACCCAATTACCCAACCGGCGCCTGCTGATGGACCGTCTGACTCAGGCCCAGCACGCCAGTGCGCGCAGCCAACAGCCAGCGGCCCTGATGTTCATGGACCTGGACCGTTTCAAATGGGTCAACGACACCCTGGGCCACGATCTGGGCGACCTGCTGTTGCAACAGGTGGCCGAGCGATTGCTGACCTGCATGCGCCAGGCCGACACGGTCGCGCGCCTGGGCGGTGACGAGTTTGTTCTGGTGCTTCAGCAACTGGGTGACAACCAGTCGGACGCCGTGGTGCGCGCCCACGCGCTGGCCGACAAGGTGCTGCACGCATTGCGCCAACCCATGGTTCTGGGTGACTCCGAGCACACGGTGACGACCAGCATTGGTGTCACGCTCTTTTGCGGAGAGTTGCAGACGCCTGCACAACTGCTCAAACAGGCCGATGAGGCGATGTACCGGGCCAAGGCGGCCGGGCGCAACCAGGTGTGTTTCAGCCTGCAGCTGGTCGAGCCAGATGATGATTTGCTACTAAATCAATAGCTACTTGCGCTTGACCCTCGTGCGCTACAGCCCGATTTCATTGAAAGATGTGAGTGGCGACAGGTTCGGGAAATCGGCTGCCTGTTTGGATTTCATCGCCATCACCGACGCCATCACATGCCGGTTGCTCCAGATCGCACCCTGTAGCCAGCCCATTTGCTTCAGCGAATCTTCCACCGAGTGATCGCGTGCGTAGTGCACCGCCTGCTTGGTGCCCCAGATCGCTACCGGCGGTTTGCTGGCAATCTCAGCGGCGCATTGCATCGCCGCTTCCAGCGTTGCTTCAGGCGTATCAAACACCGCGTTGACCAACCCGTATTGCAGCGCCTTGTCGGCAGGCAAGCGGCGTCCGGTGTAAGCCATCTCCTTGACCACCGCCAACGGAATCAGCTTGGGCAGCCGCTGCAACGTGCCTACGTCAGCCACCATGCCGATGTTGATTTCCTGGATGCAGAAGAACGCGTTGGCCGTGGCATAGCGGATGCAGCAAGCCGTCACCATGTCCACCGCGCCGCCAATGCACCCCCCCTGAATCGCTGCGATCACCGGGATGCGCAGCGTCTCGATTTTGGTAAACGTGGCCTGCATATCCGTCAACATGTCAAAAATCGCCGCACGGCCTTCAGGGCTCTGATCGTCCATCGTGATGGCGCCCGCAAAAGTCTCCAGCGCCATGCCTGCGCTGAAGTGTTTGCCGGTACTGCTGATGACCAATGCACGGGTAGTCCCATCCTTGTGGATTTGCGCCAACACCGCATCCAGCTCGCGCCAGAACCTGGGATGCATGGTGTTCATCGCCGCGGGCTGGTTCAGCACCAGGTGGGCGATGTGGTTTTCAGTGGTTAGTTTGAAGGATTGCATTGCGGTCATTGATGTCTCCGAATAGGTTCTTTAGTACTTTAGTACTTTAGTGCATGTTTCTATCGTGACTTGTCGCGTTGGATCATGTGTGTCGGGTACTCTTTTCCGTACGTGTCCCCCGCCCGCTGTGCGGGCTCCTCCTTGACCTCCCGGAAAAGAGCACCCAACCCACCTGATCCTGAAGTGATGTTGGTGCGCTCGCAGCATCAGCCTCGATTTCGAGCTGACGGTGTGGGGTATGCGTTTTGCGTAGGTCAAGGAGGAGGGGCCCTCACGGCCCCGGGGGACACGGAGTAAAACGTATACCCCGCGACGTCAGCGGGCGAGCACCAAGGCAGTCATAACCGAGGACTCAAAAAAGCCACCCCGTCCGCTCATCGTCCGCTCCTGATTCGATAGCTGCCTGCGCACGCACCGCGGGCGCCGCAGCCCGATTCTTCTC
>JAYWAV010000173.1:0-5133 GCA_043782015.1 Rhodoferax sp.
TCAACGGCGCGCTGGTGCTTATCCTTGGCGTGTTGCCCGACGGCTTGTTGGCACTGTGCCGAGAGTCTGTGCTGCAAATGCTGGGCACCTGAGGGTGCCCGACCCCAAACAAGATGACCACCTGACGGAGGTTTTCCAGAGCCGCGAAGAGATCCTCAAAGGAAAATTCCTTCACGCGCTGCGCGACACAGTCACTTTGCCCAATGGCAAGTCCACGGTACGCGAGTACTTCGTGCACCCCGGTGCGGTGATGGTCATCCCCATGCTGGATGATGGTCGCGTCATCATGGAACGCCAATTCCGCTATCCCGTGGGGCAGGTGATGATCGAATTCCCAGCCGGCAAACTCGACCCCAATGAACCTGTTCTTGCCTGTGCCCAACGCGAGCTGCGTGAGGAAACCGGCTACACCGCGACGGAGTGGGCACGCGCTGGCGTGCTGCACCCTGTCATCGCGTACTCCACTGAAGTGATTGAAATCTGGTTTGCCCGCGGGCTCAAAGCGGGCGAGCGCCAGCTCGATGACGGCGAGTTTCTCGACGTCTTTGAAGCGGACCCCGGCGAGCTCCTTGCTTGGTGCAAGGACGGCAAAGTCACCGACGCCAAGACCTTGACGGGCGCACTGTGGTTGCAGCAGGTGCTGGCCGGGGCCTGGCCTCTGCAGTGGCAGAAGACCTCTGACCCCGATGTTTCAGGGGTACAAACCGCGTAACTCGCGCGCATGCAATATGCGCTTGCAGGCAATGATGAAGGTCGCAGTGCGCAGGCTGACCTTGTGATCCTGGGCCATGCTCCAAACCCCCGCAAATGCTTCTTTCATGATCTTCACGAGTCGCGCGTTGATCTCGTCTTCACTCCAGAAGAAGCTGGAGAAATCTTGCACCCATTCAAAGTAGCTCACCGTCACGCCACCGGCATTGGCAATTACGTCCGGTAACACCAGAATGTTGCGATCGTGCAGGATGTCATCAGCGGCCGGTGTCGTCGGGCCATTCGCGCCTTCGATCACCATGCGCGCCTTGATGCGGCCAGCGTTGTCGGCGGTGATCTGGCCTTCGAGTGCCGCTGGGATCAGGATGTCGCATTCGACGTCCCAGAATGAATCGTTGGCAATCACTTCAGCGCCTTCAAAGCCCTTGACCGAACCATGCAGGGCGACGTGGTCCAGCAACAAAGGGACGTCCAGACCCGATTCCTTGTAGATCGTGCCACCATGGTCCTGCACAGCGACGATGCGAGCGCCCGCATGGGCAAACAACTTTCCAGCGATACCGCCCACGTTGCCGAAACCCTGTACGGCCACGCGCGCCTTGGAAACATCCAGACCAATATGCTGCGCCGCTTCCACGCCGACGGTATACACACCGCGGCCCGTTGCTTCACGGCGACCCAAAGAGCCTCCCAGATCGATGGGCTTGCCCGTCACCACACCCGTTGCTGTTGAGCCCTCGTTCATTGAGTAGGTGTCCATCATCCAGGCCATGATCTGCTCATTGGTGTTCACGTCAGGCGCGGGGATGTCCTTGGTCGGCCCGATGATGATGCCGATCTCGCTGGTATAGCGGCGTGTCATGCGTTCCAGCTCGCCCATTGACAGGGTCTTGGGGTCTACGCGGATACCGCCCTTGGCGCCGCCGTAGGGTACGTTCACGGCTGCGTTCTTGATCGACATCCAGGCCGACAAGGCCATCACTTCGGACATGGTCACGTCCTGGTGGAAACGCACGCCGCCCTTGCCTGGGCCGCGCGAAGTGTTGTGCTGTACGCGGTAGCCTTCAAAGTGCGCCACGGTGCCGTTGTCCAACTGAATCGGCACATCCACCACCAGAGCGCGCTTGGGGCGCTTCAGCGTCTCGGCCCAGCGTGCCAGATGGCCGAGGTATGGGATAACGCGGTCGACCTGCTGCAGGTAGATGCCCCAGGGGCCGAGGTTGTCCGCCTGCAGGTAGGAGGGCAGGGGGTGGTTATAGACGTTGGCGTAGGGTGCGGTAACACCTTTGGGCTGGGACATGAAGTTTCCTCGTGGGATGTGTCGAAGCCCGCACTTTAGTGGGGCATTTGCCTTGCGTCCAAGGCCAAGATTTTCTCGTTTAATGCAAAAAAATCATAACGTGTGAAATCGCGCGGTAACTGCGCCCAAGCCTTGAATCAGGCTTCAATATTGACGATGCGTCCGGTCGCTTGGCCTTGGGTGTTCAACACGGGCCGCGCGTCTTTGTCCGTCTTTAGCGCGTTGCCGCTGTCGGCAAACTTCTGGCTGGTGGCCTTGTACAGACGCAGCAGAAAATCCTGCGTCTTGGGTGAGACTTCCGCTTTGGCAGGCCTGAGCTGGGCCGTATAGGTGGTGTTCTCGGGCTCCGCCTTGGGAGGGGGTGGAAGGGCCAATACCTTGGGCTCGGTCGTCTGGCTGTCAAAGGGGGCTTCTGTCTCCTGTTGGTCGGCTTGCGCGCGCAGGCTTTGCGCCTGCGATTCCAATTGGTCTGCCGTACGGCGCGCGGCTTCCGCGCGGCCGCGGTTCAGGGTGCTTTGCAGCGAAGGCGTTGCGTTGGTGGTAGCAGGTAAGGCAAGCACGGTGTCGCCCTGACGGCTGGGTAAGCCTTAAGCGGTCACGTTCAGCCGTGTGCCAATGCGCTGGCCCTGGCCATTGGTGGTGGGGCGGGGCTTGGCTTCTTGCTGCGGCTTGGGTGCCTCTTTGGGCTTGGCCTGCGCTTCTGCCTTTTGTGAGGCTGGCTCCGGCTTTTTGGCCGAAACCAAAGACTGAACCGAAGACTTGGCGGCGAGCTTGCTGGCGTCCATAGGGTGCTCCTGTGAGAGGGATCGATTCATTCTACGCCCCGGTGGCGCACTCTTCAAGCGTTGAACTGCAGCGCTGCCAGCCCGGCGTAAACGCCGCCCTTGGCCACCAGCTCGGTGTGCGTGCCTTGCTCGATCAACTTGCCGTAGTCCAGAACGACGATATGGTCGGCCTTTTGCACCGTGGCCAGCCGGTGGGCGATCACCAGCGTCGTGCGCCCGCGCATCGCAGACTCCAGCGCCGCCTGCACCATGCGTTCGCTCTCGGCGTCCAGCGCGCTGGTGGCTTCGTCCAGCAACAGCAGTGGCGGGTTTTTCAGCATCGCGCGCGCAATCGCAATGCGCTGGCGCTGCCCGCCGGACAGGCGTACCCCGCGTTCGCCCAGGAAAGTGTCGTAGCCCTGCGGCAACTGGTGGATGAAATCGTCAGCAAACGCGGCCTTGGCGGCGGCGTGCACTTCGTCGTCGGTCGCTTCAGGCTTGCCGTAACGGATATTTTCCAGCGCGCTGCTGGAGAAGATCACCGCGTCCTGCGGCACGATGCCAATGCGCTGGCGCAGCGCTTCCAGCGACAGCGTGCGCGTGTCCACACCGTCGAGCAGCGTGGTGCCCGACTGCGGATCGTAAAAACGCAGCAACAACTGGAACACCGTGCTCTTGCCCGCGCCGCTGGGGCCGACGATGGCCACGGTCTGCCCGGCGCGCACGTCCAGCGAGAAATTATCCAGAGCCAACTGCAGCGGTCGCGACGGGTAATGAAAACCAATTGCTTCGAATTTGATAGCGCTTCCCGCTTGCGGGACGGGCGCTACAGCCGGATTTGAGGGTGATGCAATGGGCGATTGGGTGTTCAGCAATTCCATCAGCCGCTCCGTCGCACCCGCCGCGCGCAGCAGGTCGCCATACACCTCGCCCAACACCGCAAATGCGCTCGCCAGGATGATCACGTACACCACCGTCTGCCCCAGATGCCCGGCGCTGATGCGCCCGGACGCCACTGCCTGCGTGCCCTGGTACAGGCCCCACAGGAGCGCGGCCGATGTGGCGATGATGATGAAGGCGGTCAGCATGGAGCGCGTCATGGTGCGCCGTATTGCCGTGTCAAACGCGTTGCTGTTGGCCAGTGTGAAACGGTCCGTCTCACGGCCTTCGGCGGTATAGCTTTGCACTACGGGGATCGCGTTCAGCACCTCGGCCGCAATCGCGCTGGAATCGGCCGCGCGGTCTTGCGAAGCGCGCGACAGCTTGCGCACGCGCCGGCCAAACCAAAGGCTCGGCAGCACCACCAGCACCAGCACGCCCAAGACCTGCGCCATCACGAATGGGTTGGTCCACACCAGGATCGCCAGCGCACCGGCACCCATCACCGCATTGCGCAAACCCATCGACAGCGACGAGCCCACCACCGTCTGCACCAGCACGGTATCTGCCGACAGGCGCGACAGCACTTCGCCAGTCTGCGTGGTCTCAAAGAACTCCGGGCTTTGCCGCAGCACATGGGAGTAAACCGCGTTGCGCAAATCGGTCGTGACCCGCTCGCCCAACCAACTGACCATGTAAAACCGCGCAGCAGACGACAGGCCCAGCGCCACAGCCACGGCAAACATCAGGCCAAAGTGCTCGCGCATTGCCATTACCTGCTCGCCTTTATTTTCATGCACGAGGCCGCCGTCAATCAGCCCGCGCAGGGCCAGCGGAAAGGCCAAGGTTGCCAACGCCGCCAGCACCAGGAACAGAAACGCCAGCCCAATGCGGCCGCGGTAAGGCCGCAGGAAGGGGAGTAGGCCACTGAGAGATTTGGGGTTTTTGGCAGTGGCGCGTTCTTGGGTCATGGGGGCTTAAATGGGGGCGAAAGGTTCTGACGCAAGGTTGCCGAAAGGCCCGGAGGGAAATCGGCCTCTGGTGCCCGAGGACCGAGCGTAAGCAGCTATTGTATTTGTAGCGAATCGAGTGGGCTAGAGGTGCCACCTGCCGCGACCTTGAGCACATGGGTGCAGATCATGGTGGTGCTGACGTCGCTGTGGGCCTTGCGGTCCGCGTCCCACTGCTGCCTTGCAGCCAAAACTTGCGCCCGCAACGCGGCTGCCAGTGACCGTGGCAACATGACCACCCGATCCCTATTGCCCTTGGCTTCGCGAACGACGATGACGTGGCGGTCAAAGTCAACGGCTTTGACACGCAGGCGCAAACCTTCCATGAGTCGCATGCCGGTGCCGTATTGTGGGTGGAGGCAGACACCCTCCGCTCTGTGGCCAGCATGGTCAGAAATGCTTCTACTTCTGGTGCACCCATGTCGCGCGGATGCCGCATGTGCCCGCCTTTTGCCTGCCAGCGGATGAA
>JAYWAV010000174.1:0-5113 GCA_043782015.1 Rhodoferax sp.
TGACCGGAAATATGGTCGATGTCGTAATACTTCAGCGTCGCTTCCAGCGCGCGCTGCACCTTGCGCGGCGTACCCACGCCTACCGTGTCGGCCACGCCCACGTGCTGCACGCCAATGCCATGCATCAGCCCGGCCAGATAGTCCACCCGCTCGGGCGCAATCTCACCTTCGTAGGGGCAGCCCACCGTGCACGACATTGCGCCGCGCACATAAATGCCTGCGGCTTTCGCCGCATCCACCACCGGCGCAAAGCGCTCAATGCTTTCGGCAATCGAGCAGTTGATGTTCTTCTGGCTAAACGCTTCGCTGGCTGCGCCGAACACAACGATCTCGTCGGGTTTGCTGAGCAATGCGGCTTCAAAGCCTTTGAGGTTGGGCGTCAACACCGAGTAGCGCACACCGGGCTTGCGGGTGATACCGGCCATCACCTCCGCGTTATCCGCCATCTGCGGCACCCATTTGGGCGACACAAAACTGGTGACCTCTATCTCGGTCAGACCCGCGGCCTGCAAGCGGTGCACCAGCTCGATCTTGACGGCGGCGGGCACCGGCTGCTTTTCATTCTGCAAACCATCGCGCGGGCCGACATCAACGAGTTTTACTTTGGTGGGGAGAGTCATGGCAAATTCTTGTTACCGGTATCCCGCCATTGTGTACCGAGTGCAGAAACCCGTTTTGCAGTATTGGGAAGCACCGACCGCCCACCACGCCAGCGTTCGCTTGCACAAAGAGAATTCCTTGCGGCAGATCAAAGATGCGGCCTGCCCGATTGCTGATACTGGAAACACCATGACCAAACACATCCTTGTGGTTCAGGGCCATCCTGATTCGACCACGCAACACCTTTGCCACGCGCTGGCAGCCAGCTATACCCAAGGCGCACAGGACGCCGGGCATTCCGTGCGGCAGATTGCTGTCGCCGAACTGGACTTCCCGCTCTTGCGCAGCCAAAAAGATTGGGAGACTGGCATTGTCCCCGCTTCGCTGTTGCCCGCGCAGGAGGCCATCCTGCGGGCGGAGCACATTGTCTTTTTCTTCCCGCTGTGGCTGGGCGAAATGCCAGCTTTGCTCAAGGCCTTTCTGGAACAGGTGGCCCGGCCTGGTTTTGCGTTCACACGCGAAAAGGGCGGCAACCCGTTCGGCACCAAGGCGCTGACCGGACGCAGCGCCCGCGTAGTGGTCACCATGGGCATGCCGGCATTGGTGTACCGCTGGTACTTTCGTGCCCACAGCCTCAAGTCACTGGAACGCAACATCCTGGGATTTGTCGGAATCGCTCCAGTCCACGAAACGCTGGTCGGCATGGTTGCCAATATGAAGCCGGAAGACACGGCCCAATGGCTGAAAAAGCTCGGGCGCCTGGGCGGCAAGGCGCAGTAGCGCTGCGGGGGCCAGTTGCCCGCTCAATACCCGCGCCTGGCATCGACACGCCCAGCGACTTCCTCCCCGCGCTGCAGCGCGGCAATCTTGCCAACGATCTGCGCAATGCTCTCTGAGCGCAAAGTGCGTGCAGAGGTGTGCGGTGTCAGTGTGATCCTGGGATGGCCCCAGAACGGGTGCTTATTGGGCAGCGGCTCGACACGGAACACATCCAGCGTGGCACCCGCCAGATGCCCGCTGTCCAACAAGGACAACAAATCAGAATCCACGATGTGCGCGCCACGCGCCACGTTGATCACGTAGCCCCCCTTTTGCAGACGGCTCAAGCGCTTGTGGTCCAGCAGGTCTTCCGTCTCGGCGGTAAGTGGCAGCAGGCACACCAGCACGCGGCTGGCCGCCAAAAATGCGTCGAGCTGGTCCGACCCGGCGAACGACTGCACACCGGGTATGGCTTTTTGCGACTGGCTCCAGCCGTTGACCGGAAAATCAAACTGCGCCACCGCACGCGCCACACGCTCACCGAGTACACCCAGCCCGAGAATCCCGACCGGAAAGTCCATCCGGCTGCGCGGCTTGCGGAATGACCACTTGCCGTTGTGCATATCGGTTTCGTAACCGTCCAGTTCTCGGAAATGGCGTATCAGGGCATGGCAGACATACTCGGCCATCTGCACCGACATGCCTGCATCGTCCAGCCGGATAACGGGCAAGCCTTCGGGCAAGCGCAACTTCACCAATGCATCGACGCCCGCGCCGGTGTTGAACAGGGCTTTGAGCTGTGTCTGTTCGTCGAGCAACTGCTGCGGGGGCTTCCAGACCACGGCATAGTCTGCCAGCGATGCACCTGGCGCCCACAGGCTGACCTCTGCATGCGGCAGCGCCGCCTGTAGGCCCGGAATCCATGCCGCCGCATCCTGGTCGGCGCTGTAGTAAATAACTTTCATACTTTGTAGACCCGTTCGGGTTGAGCTTGTCGAAACCGCGCGAGCCCTTCGACAGGCTCAGGGTGAACGGGGTTTTACTTTGATGTAGCTGTCTCCATGCACAGCAGCTCGGAGCCTTCGGTCACCTGGTCACCGGGCGCGAACAACAATTCCGCAACCGTGCCATCGGCTGGCGCAGAAATCGTGTGCTCCATCTTCATGGCCTCCATCACTGCCAGCGCCTGGCCCTTTTTTACGGCGTCTCCCGCCTTCACTGCAAACGACACCACTTTGCCAGGCATCGGCGCGGTCAGTCGGCCGCCTTCGGCCTGCGTTTCACCCGCATGCGCCAGCGCATCAATTGCTACGATTTGTATAGCGCCTTGCGCAGTAAATACGTGGGCTGTCTCGCCATTTACATAGACATTCGCAGTGACCCGCTGGGTACCGTAGTGCAGGTCGATGGCGCATGATGCGACTTGCGAAAACCGCAATGCGGCAGTGCCTCCATCAACTGTCAACGTGAGCGCGCCATCATGCAAGCGCGTGAACTGCGCCGTGTGACCCGTACCTGCGTATTCAATCGAAAAGCTGCGCACCGAAGGACCATGCGAACGCCAGCCATCCCGCCGCGCCCAGGGGTCTATCCAGCCGGATGCGTCCGGCCGTGCCGCCAGCGCATGCTCGTCTGTCAAGGTCTTCGCCACCAGGGCAGCCACTGCCAAAGGCAAGCCCACCTTGTCCTGGTTAAACAGACGATCCGCTTCGCGCGGAATCAGCGCCGTGTCCAGATTGGCTTGTGCAAACGACGGGCTGGTCACCACATGGCGCAGGAACTGCACGTTGGTCGCCAGGCCCACGATATGCGTTTGGGCCAGCGCCGCGTCCATGCGCGCCAGCGCTTCTTCGCGCGTCGCGCCGTGCACGATCAGCTTGGCCACCATGGAGTCGTAAAACGGGCTGATGGTATCGCCCTGGCGCACACCGGCGTCCACGCGTACAGCCTGCGGCGCGCGCTCAAACGCCACATGCTCGGGCAAGCCGTAGACATGCAGCGTGCCAGTCGCGGGGAGAAAATTGTTGTCCGGGTTCTCGGCGCAGATGCGCGCCTCGATCGCGTGGCCATGGATCTTCAATTCGCTTTGTTGCAAGGGTAGCTTTCCGCCCGATGCCACGCGCAATTGCCACTCCACCAGGTCCTGCCCCGTGATCGCCTCCGTCACCGGGTGCTCCACCTGCAGGCGGGTGTTCATCTCCATAAAGAAGAAGGTCATGCTGCCGCCGGGCTTTTGCTCGACGATGAATTCCACCGTGCCGGCGCCTACGTAATTCACAGCGCGGGCCGCAGCGACTGCGGCTTCGCCCATCTGCTTGCGGAAGGCTTCCGTCATACCCGGTGCGGGCGCTTCTTCCAGCACCTTCTGATGGCGGCGCTGCACCGAGCAGTCGCGCTCGAACAGGTAGACGTAGTTGCCATGCGTATCGCCAAACACCTGAATCTCGATATGGCGCGGGCGTTGCACGTATTTCTCAATCAGCACGGCATCGTCGCCAAAGCTGTTGATCGCCTCGCGCTTGCAGCTCGCCAATGCGGCAGCAAAGTCTTCTGCTTTGTCTACTGCGCGCATACCCTTGCCGCCGCCGCCGGCGCTGGCCTTGATCAGCACGGGGTAGCCAATGCGGTCTGCTTCGCGCTGCAACAACGCAGGGTCTTGGTCCGCAGCGTGGTATCCGGGCACCAGCGGCACACCGGCTTTTTCCATCAACTGTTTGGACTCGGCCTTCAGGCCCATAGCAAGGATGGCCGATGCGGGCGGCCCGATAAACACCAGCCCGGCCTTGGCGCAGGCCTGCGCAAACTCTTCGTTCTCGCTCAGGAAGCCATAGCCAGGGTGAATCGCTTGCGCGCCGGTCGCTTTGGCGGCTTCAATGATTTTTTCCCATCGCAGGTAGCTGTCCTTGGGCGCGCTGCCGCCGATATGGATGGCTTCGTCGCAGGCGGCCACGTGCTTGGCGTTGGCGTCGGCGTCGGAATACACAGCCACGGTTTTGATGGCTAACCGCGCAGCAGTAGCGGCCACACGGCATGCAATTTCGCCGCGGTTGGCGATCAGGATTTTTGTGAACATAACGTGCCGATCCTATGGGTTGGACATTCAAAATTACTGGTAGCGTTGCGCAAGCTTGACGCAGTCGCGTTAAAAGCGGGTTTGGGTTGTCCCTGGGTGTCGAACAACAAGGGACGCATGGGTTGTCCATCTGCGCGACGCTGACCAGAAGACCGGCGGTTTACCCAGCTATCCGAGTCCGTCACGTTCCACATGACCACCATCTCGACCGAAGAATGGCTCATGCAGACATCAAGAAATTCCTGGTAAAGCGCAGCGACGCTGGCATCGCGCATGGCGGCATCGCCGCCGATCTTGGAGTCGCGCACATCCAACTCTGTGATTTGGATACCCAGTCCCAGCGCTTTCAACTCATCAAAAAACCTTGACAGTCGCGACGGAGAAAACCCGCGAGACAGCTCCAGATGCGCCTGCAACCCCATGACGTCAACCGGTGTTTGCCGCTTGACCCAGTTCTCGAGCATTCTCAGAACCGCATTTCGGCGTCGCTCACACCAGGGATCATCCTGCTCCATACCGTAGTCGTTATAGGCAAGTTTTACCTGCGGGTCCAGCGCTCGGGCCTGTTCAAAGAGCGCGGGGTAACGGTCACGCCCCCAGAGGGTAGACAACACGGAGCTACGCATCCCATCGTTGGCACTGGAATCGCCATCAATCACTTCATTAAGGACATCCCAGGTA
>JAYWAV010000175.1:0-5090 GCA_043782015.1 Rhodoferax sp.
GAGACCTTTTTGTCATACCAATACCAGCGGTCGCGCAAAATCTCCACCTCGGCCAGGAAATACATGGGAATGCCTTTGAGCAACGCATCCTCTACGGCAGAAGGCAATTCGAATTGGATTTGTGCGGAAACGAAGATATCTTCGTCTTGCCGCTCGGCCCGGAACTGACCAATCTCGGCCTGGTTTTGTGCCTGGGCCAGCGACATGCCGAGGGACAACACGGCCGCAAACGCCCACCGGACGGCGCTTTCAGCCCATCCGTTTTTCCAGCAGTGCGTAATAGAAGCCATCGTGGTCACGGGTTTGATTGTCCGGGACGTCACCGGCATTCGCGCCATTTTGGGGCATTAAATGCCCGGGCGAAGGCAGCAATAGGGCATCGGTGTTGTGCGCAAGAAACGTTTGGATCTGGTCATTACCTTCGGCGCGGAACACCGAGCAGGTGCAATACACCATCCGCCCACCGGGCTTGAGCAAGGCCCACAGAACTTTCAACATGCGCCGTTGCACCTGCGCCAGCTGGGCGATGTCAGTTTCCCGGCGCAGCCAGCGCACATCCGGGTGACGGCGCACGATGCCGGAAGCCGTACACGGCGCGTCCAGCAAGATGGCGTCAAAGGCTTGTCCATCCCACCAACTATCGGGCTGCGATGCGTCGGCGCATACGACCTGTGCCGAGAGACCCAGACGGCTCAAGTTTTGGGAAATACGGGTGCACCGCTGTGCGTCTACATCCAGCGCGATCACAGTGGCGTCGCTGAGTTCCAGCAGATGGCCCGTCTTGCCGCCCGGTGCCGCGCAGGCGTCCAGAATGCGGCAGCCCGCACCCAGCTCGTGCCCCTGTAACAACAAGGGTGCTGCCATTTGTGCTGCGGTGTCCTGCACGGAAACATCGCCTGTGGCAAACCCTGGCAAAACCTGTACCGCAACGGCGCGGTCCAGCAGGATTGCCTCCTGCAGTCCCGGCCGCGCCGCGATGTCTGCCGCTGCCAGCGCCTGGAGGTAACCCTCGGAACTGCCTTTGCGCAAGTTGGCGCGCAACGCCATCGGTGCTTGCGTATTGGCGGCTTCCAGCATTGGTTGCCATTGGTCTGGATATTCTTTTTGCAGGCGCTGAATCCACCACAGTGGATGATTCCAGCGGGCTTGCAGATCATCGTCGGTTACGGCCACCAAAGCGTCCCGTTCGCGCAGAAAGCGGCGCAAGCACCCATTGATAAATGCGCCATGGTTGCGGGTGGACTGGCCGCGTTTGGCCGCCTCTACCGCCTGGTTGACCAGCGTAAAGGCTTCATAGGGGGCATTCGTGTCCCGCCAGGCCAGCGCGAGTGCAACACACAGCAGTGCATCGGCCGCAGGCGGTGGTGCCTTGCTGGCGAGCAGACGCCGCAGCGCCCGGGCCCGCCCCAGATTGCGCCAGACATGAAAAGCCAGAGCCTGCACAGCCGGCCGGAAATCATGGGTGACCTGGTCCAACGCAGCCGTGCCAGACACGCCCTGGTTCACTGCCTGTACTACTTGCGCAGTGGCTTGCAATTGCCGCCACAGCGGGATCAGTGATGCCGGGTTATTCATAAACGCCCAGTGGACTCAAACCCCATAAAACCTGCCAACAGTCGCGCGGGAAACTGCGCGATGGCTGCGTCGTAGCTGAGCAATATCTGATTGAGGCCGTTGCGGGCACTTCGGCACTTGTCAGCAATTGCATCCCAGGCCTCCCGCATGTCTTCTGGCACAGCCGCGCCCGCCAGGTCTGCGGGCCCATCATTGAGTCGTTGCCACTCGCGCTGCAATCCGTCAGCCGCAGTGGCCAATGCCTGCATCGTGTCGGTTTTCAGGGGTTGCGCGCGTGCCTTGCGCAAAGCTTCGTCCAACACCACCAGACACTGCACCAGAGCGGCCCACTCCGGTGGAATGGACTCTTCCGGTTGCGATGCCGCACGCGCAGCGGTCACGTCCGCGACGCCAAACCGTTTGCATGCCAAGTCCAGCAGCTGCACCATGCATTTATCTACCGAGCCCAATGCGTCCCAGCCGCGCGCGCGCAGACGCATCAGTCGGTTGTATACGCCCATCGCCCAGAAAACAGCGGTCGCGAGCGACAACCAAAGTAGCAGTGAAGCATTCATGCGGTATTTTGACGGATCAGTGTAGACCACCTACCAATAAAAAGCGCCCCACACCCGCGTTCAACGGGTCTGGGGCGCCTGGGGTCAGCCCATCAGCGATTTATTCGCCGTGGTTGCCTTCGCCGGCTGCGGCCTCAGCGGCCTCGACACCACCAGCCAGCTCAAGCGCTTCTGCGTCAGCGATGGCGCGGCGCTCAGCGTCGTCCATGCTTTCGCGCACTTTGCGGGCTTCGTGATAAGCCATACCAGTACCTGCAGGAATCAAGCGTCCAACAATGACGTTTTCCTTCAGGCCGCGCAATTCGTCGCGCTTGCCCATGATGGCCGCTTCGGTCAGCACGCGGGTAGTTTCCTGGAAGGAAGCCGCGGAGATGAAACTGTCAGTGGACAAGGATGCCTTGGTAATACCCAGCAACAGGTTGGTAAACACCGCAGGGATCTTGCCTGCAGCACGCAACGCGTCATTGGTGTTGAGCATCTCGGAACGCTCAACTTGTTCACCGTTGATGTAGTTCGAGTCACCGGCAGCTTCGACCACCACGCGGCGCAGCATCTGGCGAACAATCACTTCAATGTGCTTGTCGTTGATCTTCACGCCTTGCAAGCGGTACACGTCCTGGACTTCGTCCACAATATAGCGCGCCAGTTCTTCGGAACCCAGCAAGCGCAGGATGTCCTGTGGATCGGCCGGGCCGTCTACCACGGACTCGCCCTTGTTGACCACTTGGCCTTCGTGCACCAGAATATTCTTTTCCTTTGGAACAAGCTCTTCCCATACCTTGCCTTCGGGATCAGTAATCTGCAAGCGGACCTTACCCTTGGTTTCCTTACCAAAGGAAATGGTGCCGGTGCTTTCAGCCAGCACGCCCTTGTCTTTGGGTGAACGGGCTTCGAACAACTCAGCCACGCGCGGCAGACCACCGGTAATGTCTCGGGTCTTTTGACCTTCGATCGGGATACGGGCCAGCACCTCGCCAGGGCCCACGTCCATGCCGTCACGCACTTGCACCAGCGAACCGACGGGGAAGCCAATCGTCACCGAGTGATCGGTTCCGGGGATCTTCACTTCGTTGCCAGAAGCGTCGATCAGCTTGACCTGCGGACGCACGACCTTGGCAGCACCACGGCGCTTGGGATCGATCACCACCAGGGTGGACAGACCGGTTACGTCATCAACCTGTTTGGCAACCGTCAAGCCTTCTTCCACATTTTCGAAATGCGCCTTGCCGGCGAACTCGGTAATGATGGGTCGGGTCAGTGGATCCCAGTTGGCCAGAATCGCGCCGGCCTTGACAACCTGGTCGGCCTTAACCGTCAGTATGGCGCCATACGGCACCTTGTGGCGTTCGCGCTCGCGTCCGTGCTCATCGTGGATCACGATTTCGCCGGAACGGGCAATCACAACCAGCTCTTTCTTGCTGTTGGTCACGTAGCGCATCGTGGCATTGAAGCCAATGCTACCGTTGGACTTGGCTTCTACACTGGAGGCAATCGCTGCTCGGGATGCAGCACCACCAATGTGGAAGGTACGCATGGTCAGCTGGGTACCGGGTTCACCAATCGATTGTGCAGCGATCACACCCACAGCTTCGCCATGGTTGATCAGGCCGCCACGACCCAAGTCGCGTCCATAGCACTTGGCACAGATGCCAAAGCGGGTTTCGCACGTCAGTGCGGTACGAACCTTCACTTCGTCGACGCCAGCGGCTTCCAGCTCATCGATCAGGTCCTCGTCCAGCATCGTGCCAGCGTCCGCCAGCACAGAGCGGTTTTCCGGATGAAGCACATCTTCAGCGGCGGTACGACCCAACACGCGGTCACGCAGGGATTCAATGGTTTCACCACCTTCAACGATCGCGCGCATCAGGTACCCGGCATGGGTTCCGCAGTCCAACTCGGTCACGACCAGATCCTGCGTTACGTCGACCAGACGGCGTGTCAGGTAACCGGAGTTCGCTGTCTTCAATGCGGTATCGGCTAGACCCTTACGGGCGCCGTGGGTGGAGATGAAGTACTCCAGCACGTTCAGGCCTTCGCGGAAGTTCGCGGTAATCGGCGTCTCGATGATGGAGCCGTCAGGCTTGGCCATCAGACCCCGCATACCGGCTACCTGGCGAATCTGCGCAGCAGAACCGCGGGCGCCGGAATCGGCCATCATGTAGATGGAGTTGAAGGACTCTTGCTGGACTTGCTTGCCATGGCGGTCGGTGACCATTTCCTTGGACAGCTTGGCCATCATCACCTTGGACACTTCGTCACCCGACTTGCCCCAGATATCGACCACCTTGTTGTAGCGCTCACCGGAGGTCACCAGACCGGACACATACTGCTGCTCGATCTCTTTGACTTCCTTCTGGGCACGCGCAATGATGTCGTGTTTCTCTGGCGGCACCAGCATGTCATCGATACAAATGGAGATACCGGCGCGGGTTGCCAGGCGGAAGCCCGCTTGCAACAGCTTGTCGGCAAACACCACGGTCTCTTTCAATCCGCACTTGCGGAAAGACACGTTGATCAGCTTGGAGATTTCCTTCTTCTTCAACGCTTTGTTGATGTTGGAGAAAGGCAGTCCCTTGGGCAGGATTTCGGACAATAGTGCACGGCCGGCGGTGGTTTCCCACAGCTTGGTCGATGGCTCAAATTCGCCGGTTTCCTTGTTCTTGGTCCACTCGGTCAAACGCACATTGATACGCGAGTTCAGGTCGACTGCACCACCGTCAAAAGCGCGCTGGACTTCACCGGTATCTGCAAAAATCAGACCTTCGCCCTTGCCGTTGATACGGTCACGCGTGGTGTAGTACAGACCCAGCACCACGTCTTGCGACGGAACAATGGACGGCTCGCCGTTGGCGGGGAACAGGATGTTGTTCGACGCCAGCATCAGCGTGCGGGCTTCCATTTGCGCTTCAACTGACAGCGGCACGTGAACCGCCATCTGGTCACCGTCGAAGTCGGCGTTAA
>JAYWAV010000176.1:0-5048 GCA_043782015.1 Rhodoferax sp.
CCCAGGGGTTTGCCCCGATCTCTGGCCTCAACATCCGTAAAACCGAGCGGTCAGGCAGTTCGAACCTGTAACGTGCGCTTTGCGCAGAAGCAGGTTCTCCCCGTGCAGAAGAACTTTCCGGGCGAAACGGGGCTTCCACATGAAAGCCCCTTGAGGAATAAATCAGGGTATCGCCAGACTGCACCGCTTGCTCCAGGAACGCAATGGCACTGCGGTAGTCACCCAGCTCATTGGAAAGTGCCAGGTTGTAGACCGGCCGATGCAACATATCGCTGATAGCGGCTGCCCGCAAACCGGTTAGCACATTGGAGCCACCACCCAGGAATATGGCCGGATGCTTCGCGCCTTGGGCCAATGCCCGTTTCATTTGTATGACCCCGCCAAGACCTTTTACCTTCTTGGGACTATCGTCTGGATACACATGCAATTGCATACCTGCGGTCAGGGCCACCAGCCCAGCGAAGAACAGCACCAAGCGCGCACTACTGCCGGGCATAGATGAATCCTTTTGGCGTGCCTTCAAGCAACATTAATGCGATCACAATCATCAGCCACTGGGCAGTAGCGCTGCGAAATATCGCATAGGCAGCAAGCCCCTTGCGCTGGTTGCGCCATTCCGCAAACAAGAAACCCGCGCACAGCGCGACAGCAACCAGCAAGTCGAAACATGTACGTTTTCGGATGTCAAACTGGGTCCATGGCAAGCCAGAAAACCCCTCCAACCAGGCGTCCCAGGACGCCAGCCGTTCCAGCTTCAGAATCAAAATATGGAAATTGGACTCCATAAAGAGGAAGCGTCCGAACAGGATCACGATCAGCATGCCCAGGAAAGCCAGCCAAGCAGGCCAATGGCGCCCTTTGACAAGTGCCACGTAAACGACATAGGCAAGCGCATGCCACAGCCCCCACACCAGAAAATTCAGTGTCTGACCGTGCCAAACCGCGGACAGCAAAAACACCAAAATCGGCAACAACATCTTGACCCAATAAGAATTGGGACTCGCAGCGCGCAAGGGCGTATGCACATACTGGTGAAACCAGCGACCTAGACTGATATGCCAGCGTTGCCAGAATGTCTGGATGTTACCGGCGAAAAAGGGGTGGTTGAAGTTCAGGGTGAGATCGATGCCCAGCAGCTTGCTGATGCCATATGCCATGAAGCTATAGCCTGCAAGATCAAAGTACACCTGTAGCTCAAACGCTACGGTCGATAGCGCAATGGTGGGCACGTCGTAGACCACCAAGCCGTGAACGTTTCGGGACATGTAGTAGGCAACAATGAACTTGCAGAATGCGCCCAAAATGATCCAATCACATCCGGTGTCAAAGCGCGTGCGGTCATAGCTGAAGCGAAACTCCCTGAGTTTGGCTAGCAGCGCCGGCTGCTCCACCGGGCCAGATAGGAATTTGGGGAAATAGATGCCAAAGAGCGCATAGTCAATCCAATCCGGGCGCGGCATGCGCCCAGTCTGAATTTCATGGTTCAGACTCAATATGCTCAGCGTGTAAAAAGGCAGGCCCAGCAGCCAAATGGCATTGCTGGACGAAAAGCTCAAGGTATCGCCCAACACCCCCACATAGCCGTTGAGTTGCAACGCAAAAAACCCCAGAGGCAAGACCGTCCAATTGGCCCACAGCAAGATGCGCCTGACCTTTGGGGTCGCATGGCTTTGAGCCAAGGTGACATAGCTCAGCGTTAGCAAGCTGAGGACAAACAAGGGCGTCATCCAACTCTGACTGAGCAAGAGGATGACGAGAAGTGAAAAAGTCAGCAACAGCAATTTGTGCAAATGACCCGATACAGGTACTGATACCAATATGCCCTCCCCAGGGTATAAATTTTCTACATTTCTACGAAGTGCTACAGAATTTTCTTTCCTGTTAGCCCACCAAAGCTAACCCAAGTGACAAATTCGCGCAAGTGATCCACTGCGGGGTAGCGAAACCTGTAATTGGCGCGATTCTTGCTGTGTACAAGGGTATGTCCGTAGCACTGCGCATTGTTGTTATTGCCCCTGATCTGGAAGTCACCGACCCCACGGACACCCACGCGCTCGACCTGGCAGAGCGCTCTCGCAGCCTGCGCATTGGCTTGCTGGAGAGCAATTTCAACCTGGTGGCTACGCTGCCAGCTGACGTCTTTTTGACCGAGCGGCTGGCGCAGTTGCAGCCGGATCTGATCATTGTCGACGCCGAAAGCGAAGCGCGAGATGCGCTGGAGCATGTGGTGATGGCCACGCGGGACGCACGACGCCCCATCGTGATGTTCACCAACGACCAGGACCCCACCAACGCCCGCGCGGCAGTCGCGGCCGGGGTGTCGGCCTATATCGTCGCCGGTTTGCACCCCGAGCGCATCCGCCCGATTCTGGACGTGGCGCTGGCGCGCTTCCAGCACGAACAAAGCCTGCGAGAAGAGCTCGCGGCCGCTCACAACGCGCTGGAGGAACTGCACACCACGCTGAAAGATCGCAAGCTGATTGACCGCGCTAAAGCCCTGCTGATGCAGCACCAGAACCTGAGTGAAGAAGCGGCCTACGCGCGCTTACGCAAATCAGCGATGGACAAGAACCTGAAGCTGGTCGACGTGGCCCAGCGGATGATCGATGTGGCGGATCTATTGGGTTGAATCCGTTTTCCTCTTTACATCGGTACAAGACATCTGCTTACAAACCGCTGCTACAAAAGTCACAGGTCCACGCTACCCTTTAGTCATGCAAACTCCTTCCATCTCCATCGAACAATTGGCGGCCAAGGTCTACGATGCTGCACTGCCCCCGGAGCAGGACCGCATGGTGTCACTGCTGGTTGGCAAGATCTATGAGAGTGCCCCTGTCGCCGAACGCCGCAACCTCATCATTTATCTGATGCAACCGCTGGGGGTGCTGTCACTGGTCGCAGTCGCCGACGGCATCTTTGCCAAAATCCGCTTTCGAAGTGGCTGGCCCGAGATGCAAATCCGCCCGGACGACGTGCAAAGCATCCAGACCCAGGATGTGGTGGACCTCACCCACTACGCCCAACAGGTCAGCACCCAAGTGCTGGACGGTCTGGCCCGCATCGTCACCGGCTCGCCAGTGTTGGCCACCTCGGCGGCGGCCGCCTTGCTGATTCACATGCTGCTACAGCGCCGACAGACCCGCCGCAGTACCTGAACGATGCGGTGTTTTTTGGGGCTTACGGGCCCCTTTTGGTGCACCGCACAATTCCAGTGCCCCACTCTGGGTTAGGCATAAAAAGTAGCGCTATCGCCCTACTGACGGGCGTAAGTAGCTACTGAATTCATAGCAACAACCAAACCGATGAACCTGGCACAGACATTGCGTTAGCTATTGCAAGACCGGCAACGGTCGCGCATCCAGCCCCGTCCAACGGCGGGCGGGCTTGGCGGCAAAGGACAAAGGCGTCCCCACGGGTTTGCTCGCGCACTGCGCAGTGAACCCAGTGCGGACGCCTTTTTGCATTTTGAAACCTGAAACCTTGTGGGACAGACCGCCGTGGCGCAGCCGCAAGCCCTGCCCCCAACATGAAAGAGAGGGAATCGCCATGACTGACTTACTGAAAGCCCGTATGACCCGCCGAACCATTTTGCAAAGTGCCACCGTAGCCGCCATCGGTATTGATCCTGCATTGCGTGCTGCGGTGTACGCCGCTGGATCCGATGCCCCCGAGAAGACCGAAGTGAAGATTGGCTTCATACCGCTGACCGACTGCGCTAGCGTGGTGATGGCCGCAGAACTGGGCCTGGACAAAAAATACGGCGTCAAGATCATCCCGTCCAAGGAAGCTTCCTGGGCCGGTGTGCGCGACAAACTGGTCAACGGCGAGTTGGACATGTCACACGTTCTGTATGGCCTGATTTACGGCGTGCACCTGGGAACCAGCGGCCCCAAGAAGGATATGGCCGTGTTGATGAACCTCAACAACAACGGTCAGGCCATCACCCTCTCCAAGGCCCTGGCCGACAAGGGCGCAGTGGACGGCCCGTCGCTGGCAAAGTTCATGGCCGCCAACAAACGCGAATACACCTTTGCCGGCACCTTCCCCACCGGTACCCACGCAATGTGGATGCACTACTGGCTGGCTGCGTCAGGAATCAACCCGTTAACCGGCGCCAAGCTGATTACCGTGCCGCCGCCGCAAATGGTGGCCAACATGCGTGTGGGCAACATGGACGGCTTCTGCGTGGGCGAGCCCTGGAACCACCGCGCCATCATGGACGGCATTGGCATCACCGCCAACACCACGCAAGACATTTGGAAAGACCACCCTGAAAAGGTCTTGGGTACCACTGCCGAGTTCGTCAAGAAGTACCCCAATACCACCCGCGCGGTGATGATGGCCGTGCTGGAAGCCAGCAGGTGGATTGACGCTGGCCTGCAGAACAAAATGAAGATGGCGGAGGTTGTGGCGCAAAAGTCCTATATCAACACAGGGGTCGATGCGATCAACCAGCGCATTCTGGGTCGCTACCAGAACGGTCTGGGCAAGACCTGGGATGACCCGAACCACATGAAGTTCTACAACGACGGCGCGGTGAACTTCCCCTATCTGTCGGATGGCATGTGGTTCCTGACGCAGCACAAACGTTGGGGGTTGCTGAAGGAACATCCAGACTACCTCGGCGTTGCCACGCAGATCAACCAGATTGGGATTTACAAGCAAGTTGCGTCTGCATTGAACGTACCTGTACCCAAGGACGTACTGCGGACCAGCAAGCTGATGGACGGCGTGGTTTGGGACGGAAAAGACCCGAGAAAATATGCCGATGGCTTCGCCATCAAAGCCTGAGGAGAACGCTATGGTCAGCGCTGTCTTCCATTCTCCCCTTTCCGCCGAGGCAGAAAGCCGCGTGCTGGCTGCCAATGCGGCCTACCAATCTGCTATCAAAAAAGAAGCTACTCACGCAATCCCTGCGGGCGCTAGCGGCCCGGACTTGGGGTTTTGCCAAAATGGCATGCAAACACCAGTGGTAGCCACCCAACCCGGTTATGACTGGAATGGTCTGGTCATGTCGGTATTGCCACCCGTCTTGGGCCTGGCTTTGC
>JAYWAV010000177.1:0-13855 GCA_043782015.1 Rhodoferax sp.
GCAGCCCGCGCAGCGCGGCTTGTCGGAGCCGCCGCGGGCGAGAAAGGGCTTGGTGCTGCGCGCCAGCCGCGCGGTGCGCAGGCGCGAGACCGCGTGTGGGTTGGCGTCGCTCATGGGCGTGACTTTGGCACAAAGCCAATCGTCAGCCCTTCGTTCGTTACCGTGATGCTGCCCGGCTGCATCCCCAGCCCATCGGGCAGCGCCAGGTCTTGCGGCCGCATGCGGTGCAACACCACCTCCAGTAACGCGCCCTCGGCCAATGCGGTGCCATAGGTGTTGAGCAACACCACTACATTGGGCTGCAGGCTGGGAAATTGAAGGCGCTTGAAGCGCAACTGGTGCGCCCGCACCGTGCGGTCCGTGGCCTCGTAGCGCAGCGCAAACTCCACCTCCAGCGTGCCACTGTGGCTGCGGTTCAATACCGGGCCAGCCGCCTCCACCACCATCTCCGCGTTCAGCCTGTTTTGCGCAGGCAGCAAGCGCAGCGTGGGCGCCTGCACATCCAGATTCAGCAGCCCCGGCACCGGATAGCGCAGCGGAAAGCGCGGTGCCACGGCGGCCTGCAGGTGCGCGGCGGACACCTTGTAGTGCGGCAGCGCCTGCGGCGCGTCCTCAGGCTCAGAGTCGGCGGGCTGCGCCCAGGCTTGCCGGGTTAGCGGCAAGCACAGGGTGGGCAGAAAGTGGCGGCGGCGCATAGGGCGGAGCTAGGCATAAAACCGGCTGCAAGGCAGGCGGGATGTGCGTAAGCAGCTATAAAAACAGGAGCGTCAAGCCTTTGGCGGCCGGTGCAGTGCGCAGAGCTTGTTGCCATCCGGGTCGCGCAGGTAGGCCAGGTAGAGCTTGCCCACGCCGCCATCGCGCCAGCCCGGTGGCTCTTCGCAGGTGGTGCCGCCGTGGGCAATGCCTGCTGCGTGAAAGGCATTGGCCTGCTCGGGCGATTCCATGTTGAACCCGACCGTGCTGCCATTGCCATGCGAGGCCGGTTCGCCGTTGAGCGGGGCGGTAATGCCGAAGGAGCCGGTGGCGGTGCGGTAGAAGTAGCGACCCACAACGCCGTTGTGGTTGTGAGTGCCGGGCTTGATGCCCAGCGTGCCCAAGACAGCGTCGTAAAAAGTCTTGGAGGCTTCGAGGTCGTTGACGCCGAGGATTACGTGACTGAACATAGTTTTCTCCGTGTTGAAACTGTGGGGATGGTACGCCAGGCCTTATACCGAATAAGAGTTTTGATGGAGAAAGAACAGGCGTCGTTCGAAGAAGCAAGTAGTGTGATTTCTTTGGCCCGGTCATGCTCTGATGGATAGTTTCTGCCCTATAGTCTCGCCCTCCTTTCAAGAGAAAATAGGCTGCTAGCGCCCATAGAACGTGCGTAAGCAGCTATCAAAACCATAGTGTTCAAGTAGCCTTCGGAGATGCAAGCCAGGCACTGGACTTGCGGCGCGTGTAGCATTCACCCAACCCAACAGCAGCACCGGCTGAACCAAGATCATGCGTGAACTCACCGCTTCCGAAGTCTCTCCGCCTGCTGCCTCGGCCTTGGCGGACAGTGATGCGCTGGTGCGCGCTGACACGCTGGCCTTGTTGATTCGGCAGGCGTTTCCGGCGATGTTTCAGAGCCTGGCGGTCGGCGGCCTGATGTGTTGGGCGCTGTGGGGGCTGGTGGAGCAGGACAAGCTGTTCACCTGGCTGGGGGTGTTGGTCCTCAGTTCCGCGGTGCGGCTGGTGATGCACCTGCTGTACTTTCGGGCCAAGCCAGTGGGGCTGGAGATTCTGGTGTGGGAGCGGCCGTATGCGATAACGCTGGCGTTTTCGTCCCTGGTGTGGGGCCTGGGCGCGGTGTGGCTGATGCCACCACAGCAGGCGCTGGAGCAGTTCGTCATTCTGTTTTTTGTGGTGGGGCTGGTGGGTGCCAGCACCTTTGCACACTCCGCCCATCGGGGCATGACGCTGATTGCCATGATGTCTGTGCTGTTGCCCAGCACGGTGTGGCTGTATTTTCAGCCGGGCCACATTACCTTGGCGCTGGCAATTGCGGCGACTATTTTTATGATGGGCGCATTGCGGGCCACCAAGATGCTGGCCACTGCCATGCAAGCCAGCTCGCTGTTGGGCCATGAGCTGAAGCGCACCAACGCGGTTGCCGACCACATGGCGCGCACCGATGTGCTTACCGGTATTCCCAACCGGCGCGCGTTCATGGAATTGGGCGAGCAGATGAGCCGAATGTGCAAGCGCCAGGACAGCCCCTTAAGCGCGTTGCTGATCGACGTGGACCACTTCAAGAACATCAATGACACCCATGGACACAGCGCAGGCGATCTGGTGCTGCAGCACTTGGGTGCGCTGCTGGATCAGCAGTTTCGCGCGGCCGATCTGTGCGGGCGCATAGGGGGCGAAGAGTTTGCGGTGTTGCTGGCGGACACGGACGGCCGCACCGCCGCTTCTGTCGCTGAAAAACTGCGCCGGACGGTGGCTAGCGAGACCATCGCGTGGCAGGCCCATATCTTGCACGTCACCGTGAGCATAGGTGTAGCCACCCACAGCCATCACTTGGGCACGCTATTGCAAAACGCAGACGCAGCCATGTACCAGGCCAAGAGCAGTGGGCGCAACCGCGTGGTGCGCCATACCGACGCGGCAGGCTGAGTCACATTGAATCAGACCCAATGCGCCGGATAAGCCCGTTTGCAAGCCAGGTGGTCCACATCACTGAGAGCAGGGTGATTGCCAACGCCAACGTGGCGCTGGAGACCATGCACCATATCCTCGCAATGGGCGTGCAACTGTCGATCAACGATTTTGCTACCGGCTACCCGTCACTGAGTTATCTGAAGCGCTTCCCGGTCAGCAAGCTGAAGATCGACCGCTCGTTTGTGAACGACGTCCATGTGGACGCCAACGACAAGGCCATCGTCGACGCGATCCTGACGCTGGCTGGCGCAGCATCCCTACCCGGCGCGGGGACAAACCAGCGCAACCCTACAATGCAGGCGCTTTTTCAACTGGTGCCCGACACATGACAACCCCCACCCCCAACAACCCACGCAAGCTGCGCCCCATTCCGGGTTTTATCTTCGCCAGTCGCTGGCTGCAGTTGCCGTTGTACCTGGGCCTGATCGCGGCGCAGGGAGTCTATGTGTTCCATTTCTGGGTGGAGCTGGTGCATTTGCTGGAAGCCGCGTTTGGCAGCGAGGCTGCCCTGAAGGCGCTGATTACCAGCATTGGCTACACCTCCACCGGTGCGACGGCGGTGACCTCGCTCAACGAGACCATCATCATGCTGGTGGTGCTGGCGCTGATTGACGTGGTGATGATCTCCAACCTGCTGATCATGGTGATCATCGGCGGTTACGAAACCTTTGTGAGCCGCATGGACCTGGATGGCCATCCGGACCAGCCCGAGTGGTTGAGTCACGTGAACGCATCGGTCCTAAAGGTGAAGCTTGCAACCGCCATCATCGGTATCAGCTCCATCCATTTGCTCAAGACATTTATCAACGCGGCCAACTACACCGAGCAGGTGTTGTTGTGGCAGACGGTGATCCACATCACCTTCCTGCTCAGCGCGCTGGCGATTGCCTATACCGACCGCCTGCTGACCGGCACACACAACGCCCAGCAGCACTAAGGCAACGCGCTCCGTTCGGACTGCGCTCGTCGAAGTCCTGTCACTGCTCGGGGTGAAACTGATCCGGGTTCTTGCCCTTGAACGGCGCATAGAAGGCCTTGATCGCAATCATGTCGGCTTCGATGTCGCCCGTGGGGATGTAGACCGGACCCAGGCCGCCGACTTTGCGCGAGTAGTCCATGTAGGCCATCACGATGGGCACCTTGGCGCCCAGCGCAATGTAATAAAAACCAGTCTTCCAGTAACGTACCTTGCTGCGCGTGCCTTCGGGTGGCACGACCAGTTGCAGCGGGCCATCCGCATCGAGGATGGCCTGGGCCGAGGCCTCCACCAGGTTGCCGGCTTTGTTGCGCTGCACGGGTATGCCGCCCAGCCACATCATGGCGTGCTTGAACGGCGGCTTGAAGAGCTGGTGCTTGCCCATCCAGTAGATGTTGAGCCTGAGCGCGAAGGCCACCATCAGCGTGAAAGGCAAGTCCCAGTTGCTGGTGTGCGGTGCGGCGATGAACACGCTTTTCTCGCAACCGGGGGGCAAGCTGCCTTCCACTTTCCAGCCCAACAGTTTGAGCGTTGCCAGGGAGATACCACGGAGCACGGTGTTGACGATGGGGGTGTCGAAAATGGTGCGATGCATGCCGCATTATCGTGTGGACAACAATGCGATACTCACCTGCGAATCGTTGGAAATATTAAAAATTCAGGCAGTCACATTGCCAGGAGAGTTGCATGCTCAGGACGCTAGTGCTGGCGGTATTGTGTTGGCCTTTGCTGACTTGGGGCCAAGAGAATATTCTGGTCGCTGCAGCCGACCCGTATCCGCCGTATGTCGATCCGCAAGCGCCCGGCGAGGGTTTGGCGATGGAGATCGTGCGGGCAGCTTTCAAAACCCAGGGCTACGTCGTCAAGCTGGAAATCATGCCTTGGGTGCGCGCGGAAAAAGGCGTCAGCGAAGGGCGCTACGACATTCTGGTGGACGTGTGGCGCACCGAGGCACGCGTCAAGGAGCTCCTGTTTACGGTGCCTTACGCGGTGAGCAAGATCAAGTTCATCAAGCGCAAAGACAATCCGTTTGAGTTCACCGGGCTGGAGAGCCTGAACGGCTTGCGCGTGGGCGTGATCCGTGGCTACGGGTACAGCGATGCGTTCAACAAGGCCCCCAACTTCTCTCGCGAGGAAGTGACCAGCATGGAGCACAACATCAACAAGCTGCTGCTCAAGCGCATTGACCTGACGCTGGAGGACGAAATTGCGGCCCGCTGCGTGCTGCGCCAATTGGACCCCAAACGGGCGGAGCAGCTCGACTTCACCAGCAATCCGCTGGCCAGCAACCCGCTGTATGTGGCAGCGGGCCTGAAGAACCCGCGCCATAAGGACATCGTCGAAGCCTTTAACAAAGGGCTGCTGGCCATCAAGGCCGATGGTGTTCTGCTGGCCATTGAGCGGCGTTACGGTCTGGCGAAATAACACCTGCCCAAAAGCGCGCTGGGCCCAGCCCGATGAAGATCAATGCGCGGAAGGAACTACTGTGCGGGTAGCGTCGTGGTCCGCGTCGGGCCGGTAAGCCGGGTCCACGTGGGTCATCACATTCAGCACGCGGTGGCGTTGCATCACGGCGGCACGCGCGGCCACGGCGATGTTGTGGCCCTCTTCCACGGTGAGCATGGCGTCCACCTCGATGTGCGCATCGACGATCACCATATCGCCCATCTTGCGGGTGCGGATGTCGTGTACGCCAGCTACCCCCGGTGTGGATTCCACTGTCTTGCGGATGGCCAGTACCTCAGCTTCATCGACGGCACGGTCGGTCAGATCATGCATGGCATCCCAGCCGAAGCTCCAGCCCATCTTGCCAACCATGAACCCCACGATCAACGCGGCAATCGGGTCTAACAGCGGATAACCCGCCAAATTGCCAATGAGGCCGATGCTGACAACAAGTGACGACGCTGCATCGGAGCGCGCGTGCCAGGCGTTGGCAACCAGCATGCTCGATTTCACGGCCTTGGCTACGCGCAGCATGTAGCGAAACAGCAGTTCCTTGGCAGCAATCGCAGCGAACGCCACCCACAGTGCACTGGCGTGCGCAGTGGCAATGGATTCGGGTGCTTCCAGCTTCTGCAAGGCCGACCAGACCATGCCTACGCCCACTGCCAGCAACAGCAAGCCCAGCGCCAGGGACGCCGCGGTCTCAAAGCGCTGGTGGCCATAGGGGTGGTCAACGTCTGCGTCTTTCTGGCTTTGGCGGTTGGCAACCAGCACGACAAAGTCGGCCACCAGATCGGACAGGGAATGCACGCCGTCGGCGATCAGGCCTTGCGACTTGGCAAGTACGCCCACCACGATCTGCGTCGTCGACAGCACCAGGTTCACCATCACGCTGACCCAGGTGCTGCGCGCTGCTGCAGCCGCACGCTCCGCCGGTGTGTGCGTGGCGTGCTCGGAGTCGTCGTCCTCGACGGGGATGAACGCCATGCTTAGCTCAGGTGCTTGCCTGCAATGCCCGCGAGCTCAAACATCGTGACCTGCTCCTTGCCGAATACCTTCAGCAATTTGGCGTCGGCGTTGATGGCACGCTTGTTGGTCGCGTCCTGCAGGTTGTTGGCCTTGATGTAGTCCCACAGCTTTTTCATCACCTGCGGGCGCGCGACCAATTCTGGCCCGATCACTGCAGCCAACTCGGGGCTCGGTGTCTTGCCGCTGGCAGCAGTGATCTTGCGCGGTGCTTTGGGTTTGGCTTCCTTGACGGTTTTGGCTACAGCTTTCTTTGCAGGTGCTTTCTTGGCTGCAGCGCCCGCCCCGCTTGCGCGAACAGCTCCTGTTTTTGTAGCAACCTTCTTGGCTGGCGTCTTCGCTGCGGCGGTCTTTGCAACAGTCTTTCGTGGCGGGAATTTGGATGGCGCGAACTCGAAGTTGACCTTGCCCGCTTCCGGGTCCCAGGCCAGCATGGCCTTGAACGCACGGCGCGTGCGCATGGAGACAAATTTCTCCAGCATGTCAGTCTTGCCAGCGGCCAAAAGCTTTTGCATTTGCTCGCGCTCAATCGGCTGCTGCAGGATGATCTGGCCGCTCTTGAAATCGCAGGTGGGCGTGGGCTGCTCCATCGTCGGCACCGACCTGTTGCAAACGTAGTTCTTGCCATGCTCGAAGACTGAGCCGCCGCACTTGGGGCACACGCCCAGCGTTTCTTTGCCGCTGAAGTCGATCAGTTCGCCAGACTCTTCGCCCGCCTTGTCGTCGCCAAAGTCGAACTCCAGCTTGTAGTTCTTGGTGTCTTCGTCGAACTTGATGACCATCTCGGCAACGAAGGGCCAGCCGGCCTTGGAGCGAAAGCCGTCCAGTGGGCCGATGTGCTTGTCGCGCAGGAACTGCTCCACCTCGGCGGGCTCGAAGGTGCGACCGGCCGGAGATTTGCCAAAGGAGAAGCCGCAGCCTTCCTCGGCACCGGCTTTGCCCGTGCAGGTGTAGCGGCGGTAGTTTTCCTTGACGATGCCGCCGCAGTTGGGGCAGGGCGTGACCAGCGTGGCGTAGTCTCCGGGGATGGTGTCGCGGTCGTACTCTTTGGCCTTCTTGACCATGCGCTCGGTCATCGCGGCAATCTCGGCCATAAAGGTTTCGCGCTTGAGCTTGCCGTGCTCCATCTGGCTGAGCTTGTATTCCCACTCGCCAGTCAGTTCGGCTTTGGAGAGTTCTTCGACGCCCAAGCCGCGCAACAGCGTCATCAGCTGGAACGCCTTGGCAGTGGGGATCAATTCGCGGCCTTCGCGCAGCATGTATTTCTCGGCAATCAAGCCTTCGATGATGGAAGATCGGGTAGCTGGTGTGCCCAAACCCTTCTCCTGCATCGCTTCGCGCAGCTCGTCGTCTTCGACGGTCTTGCCTGCGCCTTCCATCGCGCCCAACAAGGTCGCTTCGGAGTAGCGCGCAGGAGGACGGGTCTTCAGGCCCTTCGGGTCTACGGTTTCGGTCTTGACCTTTTCGCCGGGCGCGACAGGCACCAGGCTCTGGCCCTTGTCGCCGTCCTTGGCGTCGGCCACTTCGTCGGCAGCTTCCTTGCCGTAAATGGCAAGCCAGCCCGGCTTGACCAGCACCTTGCCCTCGGTCTTGAAGGAATGTTGTGCTGCTGTCGTGATTCGGGTCGTGACCTGGTATTCGGCGCTGGGGAAGAATACGGCCATGAAGCGGCGCACGATCAGGTCGTAGACCTTTTGCTCGGCCTCAGACAAACCGGATGGGGCTTGCAGCGTGGGGATGATCGCAAAGTGATCCGATACTTTGGCGTTGTCGAACACACGTTTGGTCGGCTTCACATAGCCGCCCTTGACGGCCGTTGCGGCAAACGGCGCCAAGTGCTTCATGTCGCTGCTCGAAAGCATTTCCAGCGTTTGCTTGGCCACGGCGACATAGTCTTCCGGCAGGTAGCGCGAATCGGTACGCGGGTAGGTCAGGGCCTTGTGGCGCTCATAGAGAGACTGGGCAATCGACAGCGTCGTCTTGGCGGAGTAGCCAAATTTGCCATTGGCCTCGCGCTGCAGGCTGGTCAGGTCGAACAGTTGCGGCGATGCTTGTGTGGTGGGCTTGCTTTCTTCGGTAACGGTAGCTTGCTGGCCGCGTACGGCGTCGGCAATGGCCTGGGCTTCACGCTCGGTCCAGACGCGGTCGGCCTTTTTCTCGGCGTCGTCCGCATCGCGTTTGTGGGCGGGGTTGAACCACTTGGCGCCGTATTCACCGGCTTGCGCGCCAAACGACGCGTGGATTTCCCAGTAGTCGCGGCTGATGAACTTGCGGATCTGCTCTTCGCGCTCCACCACCACCGACAGCGTCGGCGTCTGCACGCGGCCCACGGTGGTCAGAAAGAAGCCGCCATCGCGCGAGTTGAACGCGGTCATCGCACGCGTGCCGTTGATACCCACTAGCCAGTCGGCTTCGGAGCGGCAACGCGCAGCATCAGCCAGCGGTTGCATCTGCGCGTTGGTGCGCAGGTGGTCAAAGCCGTCGCGGATCGCTTGCGGCGTCATCGACTGCAGCCACAGGCGGCTGACAGGCTTGCCCAGCGGCTTGGCGCCACCAGCGTATTGCTCGATCAAACGGAAGATCAGCTCCCCTTCGCGACCCGCATCACAGGCATTGACGATCTTGTCCACGTCTTTGCGCTTGGCCAGCTTCACGACCGCGTTCAGCCGCGTCTTGGTTTTGTCGACCGGCCTCAGATCGAAATGCGGCGGGATCACCGGCAGGTTCGCAAAGCTCCATTTGCCGCGTTTGACGTCGAATTCTTCCGGCGCCTGGATCTCGACCAGGTGGCCGACGGCGCTGGACACAACGTAGGTGTCGCTCTCAAAGTATTCGTCGTGCTTCTCGAATTTGCCTACCGTGGGCGTGAGGGCGCGCACGATGTCTTGGGCAACGGAAGGCTTCTCGGCAATGACTAAAGTTTTCATCTGACTACAATCCAGTCTCTCGCGTGCGCGCAGGTACGCGCGCCCACATACGCGGGCACGCACATGCGCGCCCATACGATTCACCATACCAAATTTTTCGGGAATTTAGAAACGTGGGAAAAAAACAAGCAGACGTGCGCCGGGCCGCCCCAAGCACGGCGAGCCCCCTTGGGGGGCAGCGACCCGCGCAGCGGCGGAGCGTGGGGGCCACATTCAAGCGCATTCAGACGCGGCGTTCCGGAGTGCATGGCAAGGGCGTGTTTGCGCTGCAGGACATAGCCGAGGGCGAGACCATCATCGAGTACATCGGTGAAGTGATTTCCTGGCCCGAGGCACAACGCCGCCACCCGCACAACCCCAAAGACCCGAACCACACGTTCTACTTCCATGTGGATGAAGACCATGTGATTGACGCGCTGTTTGGCGGCAATTCCTCGCGTTGGATCAACCATTCGTGTGACGCGAATTGCGAGGCCGATGAAGACGGCGGTCGCGTCTTCATCAAGGCGCTGCGCAATATCAAGGCGGGGGAAGAGCTGAACTACGACTACGGCCTGAGCATCGACGAGCGTTACACGCCCAAGCTGAAGGCCGAATACCCCTGCTGGTGTGGCGCCAAGAAATGTCGCGGCACGCTGCTCGCGCCCAAGCGCGGTAAGCGCTGAGATTGTTATGGGCAGGCCTCAATTTCCCGCCGGGCCGCCCCAAGGGGAATCAGACCCCATGGGGGGCAGCGACCCGCGCAGCGGTGGAGCGTGGGAGCAACGTCTCCAGTGGCCCGCTGAGGCGATCTGGGAGGCTGTCGCGCCGCTACTTCCCGGGTTTACCGTCGAAGTACTGCCGGAAATCGATTCAACCAATACGGAGCTGATGCGCCGCGCGCGGGCCGGGCAGTTGGAGCCCATTCTGCTGGTTGCTGAGCGGCAGACCGCAGGCCGGGGCCGCTTGGGGCGGACATGGTCGGGTGCCACCGATGGCGAAAGCCCGTCGCTGACTTTCTCTTTAGGGCTGCCGCTGGCGCCATCCGATTGGTCGGGCCTGTCGCTGGCGGTGGGACTGGCGGTGGCCAGCAGCCTGCATCCCGATTTGCAACTGAAATGGCCCAACGACATCTGGCTGCTAGACCGCAAGCTCGGTGGCATCCTGATCGAGACGGCAAACTTGGCCTCCACGCTTGTCGCTTCGCCTACTGCGCTGCCCCCCGAGGGTGCCTTCGTCTCCTTGGGACGGCCCGGCGGCGACGGTGTGGCCGACGTACGCTACACAGTGATCGGCGTGGGTATCAACATCGACACCCCTGGTGCGGCAGATTTGCGCACGCCGCCAGCCGCCTTGCGCGAGTTGCTGGAGGGTGCGTCGGCACCATGGGCTTTGGAGCGCCTGGTGCTGCCGCTGGTGCAGCAAGTGCAGCGTTTCGCGCAGGAAGGCTTTGGGGGCATGCGCCAGGCTTACCATGCCCGCGACCTGTTGTACGGGCGCGAAGTGGCGTGCAGTGATGGCACGGGCGGCACCGCCCGCGGGGTGGATGCCAGCGGCGCTCTGCTGGTGCATACTGCCCACGGTTTGAAAAAAATATCGAGCGCGGAGGTCAGTGTGCGACCCCAGGCGGGCTCCCGCGCTTCTTCCATCTGAGTTATGTTGCGACTGCTTGTACTGGCCCTGCTACTGATCAACGGCATCTACTTCGGCTGGAGCCAGGGCATGTTGAAACCCTACGGTTTTGCGCCTGAACAGCAGGGCGAGCCGCAGCGGTTGGAGCAACAGGTCAAGCCGGAGGGGCTGAAGACTCTTTCCACGCAGGAGCTCAGCCGTGTCGAAGCGCAGGTGCAGGCGGATTTGGCGCCCAAGGAGTGTTTGCAGGTCAGCCCGCTGAACGACGGTCAGGTCAGCGCATTGCGGCGCGTGCTGGAGCCCAACTGGCCGGCCAATAGCTGGCAGATGCAGCCGGTGCAGGTTGCGCCGCGCTGGATCGTCTACATGGGCAAATATCCCAACGAAGAAACGCTGGTCAAAAAGCGCGGCGAACTGAATGCGATGAAGCTGGCGCTGGAGCCGCTTCAAAACCCGGCGCTGGAGCCTGGCATTTCACTGGGCGGCTTCCCTACCCAGGCCGAAGCCAACGCAGAGCTGGCCAAACTGAGCGTGCGCGGCGTGCGCACTGCGCATGTGGTTCAGGAGTTGCAAGGCGGCAATGCAACGCAACTCAAACTGCCTGCGGTCAACGATAGTTTGAAGGCGCGGCTGGGTGAACTCAAACCCGTGTTGGGCAGCCTCTCGCTGAAGTCTTGCAACTCTTGATGCTGCTGGTTTAACTGCCCTGTTGGGTGCGCAGAGAAAGGGGAGATGTGCGGGGCCTCTCGAGTGCCAAACGCGCACATATCGGCCCCGCACATACCCCCTTCCTCTGCGGTTTTTTAGTGTTCGACTGCCGCAACCAACTACGCCTCGTCTCGCTGGGGTGGGGAGTGCCTGGGGGCCGATATGTGCGCGTTTGGCACTCGGGAGGCCCCCAGGCATTCCCCACCCCGGCAGGCCCACCAGGCACCGCGGAATTTAGGCCTCGTTGTTCCGCGAAAAACGCACCGTAAAACTGGCGCCGGGTGGCGCTTGTCCCGGGCGGCTGTCGTCCACGCTGACGGTCGCATGGTGCTGGCGGGCAATTTCCAGCACGATGGGCAGCCCCAGGCCTGAGCCATCGGCCTCATTTCCCAACGCCCGGTAAAACGGCTGGAACACCAGCTCCCGCTCTGCGGCAGGAATGCCGGGGCCGGAGTCTTCTACCTGCACGACCAGCACTTTGCTGAACGGATCAATTAGTAAGCGCGCCGTGATCACGCCGGGGCGCTCTTGGGTGGACGGCGTGTAGTTGATCGCGTTGTCCACCAAATTGCGCACCATTTCCTTGAGCAGGGTCGCATTGCCCATCAGTGTGCCGCCGTCCACGCCCGGTTCTGCGCCTTCATAGCCCAGGTCAATGCGCTTGTCCATCGCGCGCGGCACGCTGTCGCGCACCACGTCCATCACCAGCCGCGGCAGATCACAAGGCTGGTGGCTCAGCACAGCGCCGCTGCTCTCGGCGCGGGCCAGCGCGAGTAGCTGATTCACTGTGTGGGTTGCGCGAATGCTGGAGCGGCCAATCTGGCGCAGCGAGAGTTTCAAATCTTCGGCGCTGCCGCCTTCGCGCTGCGCGAGATCTGCCTGCATGCGCAGGCCCGCCAATGGCGTTTTGAGCTGGTGCGCGGCATCGGCCAGAAAGCGCTTTTGCGTGGCGATGGATTCCTTCAGCCGCATCAGCAAATCGTTCACCGAAGACACCAGCGGCGCCACTTCCATCGGAACCGCTTCAACGTCCAGCGGGCTCAGATCGTCCGGGTTGCGCGCACGGATGCGTTCTTCCAGATGGTTCAGTGGTTTGATCGCCTGCACCAGTGCCAGCCAGACCAATAGCACGGCCAGTGGCAGGATCACGAACTGCGGCAGCATCACGCCCTTGACGATTTCAGTCGCCAGCACGGAGCGCTTTTCCATGGTTTCGGCCACCTGCACCAGTGCGGGCTTGGACTGGGGAATGTCCAGCCGCACCCACATGTAGGCGACCTTCAGATCGACTCCGCGGTACTCGGCGTCGCGAATGCGCACTTCGCCGAAGGGCAGTTTGTCGTCCTCGGGCGGCGCGGGCAACTCCCTCTCGCCGCTAAGCACCTCACCTTTGGCGCCCAGCACCTGGTAGTACACGGTGTCCGCGTCATCTGCGCGCAACAACTCTCGCGCGGGCAGTGGCAGTACGAATTGCGCGCGGTCTTTGTTGATGGTGATGAGCTGGGCCAGCGCACTGACGTTGTATTCGAGCGCGCGGTCAAACGGTTTGCCCGCGATGCCTTGCGCGACCAGCCAGGTCAGCACCAGGCTGACCGGCCACAGCAGCAGCAGCGGCGTGAGCATCCAGTCCAGGATTTCCCCGAACAGCGACCGCTGCTCACGCTGGAATATTTTCATCCAGGTATTTTTTCCAGGCAGTAGCCGAGCCCGCGCACGGTCGCAATGCGGATCGGGCCTTTCTCGATTTTCTTGCGCAGCCGGTGGATGTAGACCTCAATGGCGTTGTTACTGACCTCCTCACCCCATTCGCACAGGCGCTCGACCAACTGGTCTTTGCTGACCAGCCGACCTGCACGTTGCAACAAGACTTCAAGTAAACCCAATTCGCGCGCAGACAGTTCGACCATCTTGCCGTCGATGGTGGCGACGCGCCCGGCCTGGTCGTAGGTCAATGGGCCATGCTTGATGCTGCTGGAAGTCGCCCCCATGCCGCGGCGCACCAGCGCGCGCACACGTGCTTCGAGTTCTTGCAACGAAAACGGTTTAGCCATGTAGTCGTCGGCGCCGTAGTCCAGCCCCTTGACGCGCTCGTCCACGCTATCAGCGGCGGTGAGGATCAGCACCGGCAATGAGGAGCCGCGTCCCCGGAGTTTCTTCAACACTTCCAGTCCGTGCATCTTCGGCAGACCCAGATCGAGAATCAGCAGATCGAACTCGGTGTTGGTCATCAGTGCCGCGTCGGCCTCGGTGCCACTGGCGACGTGGTCCACCGCTGCACCTGCGCTGCGCAGGGCCCGCAACAGTCCATCGGCAAGGACCTGGTCGTCTTCGGCAATCAAAATTCGCATGTCTGTCTCCTCGTGTGCGCTGTTGCCAGCGCTATGTCTGTCATTCTAGGCCTGCACTTTTTCGGCGGACTTACTGAGACGGCCAGCCCGCCGCCGGGTCGCCCCAAGGCGGGTTGGCCCCTTGG